>JBHHYG010000194.1:0-6979 GCA_046757445.1 Acidobacteriota bacterium | reverse complement strand
CCGCGAGCCCGACTGCGCGCTGCGGCGAGAGCGGGCGGGCCGCTATGCAGGTGCTGGGCGTGGACGATATCGACCTCGGGGTGCCGATCGAGGCGCTTGCCCAGGTAGCTGGCGAGGATGCGGTAACTGTAGTCGCGGGCGGCGAGGCGGCAAAAGGGGTTACGTCGGGCCCGCCGCACCCCTACACCGGTCACCCTGATCCCCTCCCAGGTCCGCTGACTGAGTCCTGAGAGTGAGGGCTCCACACTGATCACCTCGACCTGATGGCCATACTCCTTCAGGGCCAGGGCCAGGGCGTGTGTGCTCCAGCCGCTGCCCCCACACCCAGGGGGATAGACATCGGTGACCAGCAAGATGTGCCAGCAGCATGGGTTGCGAGAGCCGGCGGCGTCGGATCGCCCGCAGTGCGACCCTGCACCGTCGGCGTCCCTGGACCGCACATCCCCTGTTCCGCTCATGAGCGGGTGCGATAGAAAGAAGCTCGATCGGTGACGAAGCGCCAAAGGATTCCGGCCAGCCGTGGTGGTACTTCGAAGAGTTGATTGTAGGCGAGGGCGGTCATCTTCACCGGCTGATCTCTGGGAATCATCCCAGTGCCGTACTGCACCCCGAGCGCCAGGTTCCACAGCACCAGCGCGACGATCCCGAAGGCCGCCAATCGGCGACCCGCTGGTCTCAAGGCTTCGAGCATGGCGGCTAGGCCAAGCGCGAAGATCGGCGTGCAGTTGATGAACCGGCGGGCCCCGAAGGAAGCCCCACCCCACCAGGTCTCGTAGGAGCCGATCGCCAGCACCTGGGCGACAAACACCAGCGCCAGCGCCAGCGCGAGGCGAGCGTCCCGACGACCAAGGATGATCAAGCCCAACACTCCGAACAAGGCAATCGGGGTCCAAGAGAACAACCCATGGAAGCCGGAGAACAGCACCGCGCCCGCATGCCATGGGAACCACGAAAACTTGGCGACCACGAAGGGCGCCGGTGCGAAGGTGCCGTGCAGAGTTCGATAGGCGATGAACTGAGGAGTGGCGACGAGGGCGAGTGTGGCGACGAAGGCAAAATATCCCACAACACGCTGCCGGCCGGCCGATCGCTCCCACAATCCAGCCGTGACGCCGCCCGGGGTCAGCGCCTGCTCGGCCCGCCGATCCCGCCAGGCCACCCACAGCCCCGACGCCTCGTCCACCGCCAAGGCCAGCAAGAAGAGCCAATTCAATTCCCTGACTAGCACCATGAGGCCAGCCGTGGCTCCAAGTAGTCCCCATTCAAGCAGGCTCCGCCGTTCGCGCGTCTGAAGCCACAGGAAGAGATAAAGGGCAACGGCGAAGAGAGAGTTGGCATGCGCCATGGGCGGCGTGACATAAAGGTAGAAGACCACGGATGAGGCGAGCCAGACACCGAGGATGGCGGCCTTTGCCGACGACGTCCCGGCATATTCACGGCAGAGACGATAGCTGAGAAAGATCCCCGTGGTTCCCCACACCAACGACCCCAGGCAGACAGCGAAAACATAGGGCCAGCTGTAGCCATCCCGTGGCACCGTCGATCCCCACCATCGGGCCGCTTTCACTCCCATGTCGGCAGCGATGTAAAACGGCGCCCACAGAAGCGCCGAGCCGATGGGGGCGCTATTGAGCCGGTGGCCGGTTGAGGTGACGGTCTCGTAAAGGCCCTGAAGACCGGCATGTGCTACGGGATCTTGCGCCAGGAAGTGACCGTATTCGTTGGCGTAATGAAGGTCATGATCGAAGTAGACCGAGCGCAGTACCGCGAAATACTTGATCTCGTCGCTCGCGTACAGGCGTGGCGTGAACAACGGCAGCGTCAGCAGCGTCAGCAGGAGAAGCAGCCCCCACTCGCGTCGCCAGCCGCCAACATGCGACACTCTCCGACCGACTGCCATCAGCCGTGCAGATCCTCGACAAGCGCCAGGAGATCGGCCGCGCCACGCTGCCAGCGATATTTTTTCGCCACCAGCCTGCGACCGGCCTCTCCGAGCTGCGCGCCCCGGTCGGGGCGGGCCAACAGATCAGCGATGCCGCCGGCAAGGCCGTCGGCGGTGGCCGGCACCCGGTATCCCGTCACCCCGTGTTGCACCGTCTCCTGAACTCCTCCCTCATCCACTACCACCACCGGCCGCGCGCAGTAGGCCGCCTCGATCACCGACAGCCCGAAGGATTCCTCGCGCGCGGAGTGCACATAGCATGTCGACTCCCAATAGTAACCAGGTAGCTCCTCATCGGCGATGAAACCCGCGAACCTCACCTGCCGCTGCACACCGAGGCGTTGTGCAAGCGCCTCTAGCTCTGACTTCTCCGGGCCGCCGCCCACCACCAACAAGCGAGGAAGCTCGCCCCCCAGCTGCCGTTCCTGGCGGCACAACAGAGCCAGTGCCTCTAGGGTCATGGCGATCCGCTTGCGCGGATGGAGGTAGTTCACGGTCAGCAGCACCGGCGGGCCTTCCGGCCCCGCCCGGCGCGCGGCATCGAGCCGCTTACGGTCGACCCCGAGGGTAATGACCACCGCCGACCGACCATAGCATTCCTTCACCCGCCGAGCCGCAAACTCACTCGAGGTTGCTACTGCATCCACCGCCGCCACCATCCGGCGATCCAATCCACGATAGGCGCTCAACCCCGGCGACAGCGCCAACCGGAGCCGACCAAGCCTTTGCAGGATAAGCTCTCGGTCCTGGTAGAGCACCCGCGGGGGCTCCCAGCAATAGTAGAGTATTGCCGCCTGGCTGCGTTTCATCTTTTTCATCCACCAGGCCAGAGGCAATGCCGGCCCGAAGAAGACCTGCAGGTCAGCACGAGGATCGAGCGCCCGCTCGAGTTGCCACGTGCGCGCATAGTCGAAGACCGCATTCAGGTAGCGGTTTCTCGTCCAGTCGAGCCGGAGGCCGGTGCATTCGAGTTCCACCCCGGCAGCCAGCCTTGACTGACAGGAAGGATCGAAGCGGTGACAGACGATGCGGGCGTGATGTCCCTCGTTACCCAAGGCCTCGGCCAGACCGAGGATGGCGCGTTCTGCCCCCGAAAGCAGCTTGAATCGTGGGAAGACCAAGTCGATCCGTTGCCCCTTCACCGTCCCAGTACCTTGAAGTAGAGCTGCTCGAAGCGGCGCGCTACCTCTTCCCAGCCGAGGTGTCGCTCGGCGTCAGCGCGGGCGGCCTCTGACAGTGCTCGGCATCGCTTCTCATCGGTGAGGACTTCGCTGAGAGCGGCAGCCAGGGAGCCGATGTCTTCCTCCGGAACCAGCACGACGGTTTCACCATCGCGTGCTACATCGGGGATGCCACCCACGCGGCTGGCCACCACGGCGGCTCCACTGGCTAAGGCCTCCAAGAAGGTATTCGGCAGGCCGTCAACATTGCCACCGGGCCCATGCACGGATGGTACAGCCACGACGTCGGCAGCGGCATAGTAGTCGGGCAGCTTCTGGTGGGCCAGCGGTCCCAACAAGTGCACCCGATCCTCGACCCCGGTGACCGCCGCCTGCTGCCGAAGTGAGGCGGCCATCGGACCAGCGCCAGCGATCAGCAACTGCACCGACGGTACATGAGAAAGCACCCACGGCAATGCCGCCACCAGTTGATCGAAGCCTTTCTTGGGAACGAGCCTGCCAACGGCGAGAATCCAGCGCCCCTGCGGTGACAACCCATGCCGACGTGCGATGCTGTCTCGCATAGCTTCGCACTGCTCTGGTTTCAGGGGCGTGAAGAGAGCAGTGTCGACACCGTAGGGAATCCACTCCACCTCCGGCCCGGCCCCCAGGCGTTCGACACGATCCGCTAGCTCCCGTGAGCAGGCAGTGACGGCGCTGCAACTTCGCAGCGCCCGCCTGGCTAGCGCCGCCGCCCAGCGGTGGCGCTGGCAGAGAAACACGCCGCTACCATGGCAGGAGATGATGAATGGCTGGCGACAGCCGCGGAGAGCAGCAGCCACGATGGGCCCGTTGGGCAGGAGCCAGTGAGCGTGAACGAGGTCGACCGACGCAGTGCTCAAGATCCTGCGGATCGCACGTGCGGCACTAATCGTCGCCGGCAGGGCGGCAGCATAGGCATCCCATCGCAGGGCACGATCAGCCGTGAGTGCCTGCGCATAGCCCCAGGGATGCCAGCGGCGACAGGGAGAGTATCGAAAGGCGTGGAGCCTGACCCCGCCACCCCGTTGCTCGATCTGCAGTGCTGGATGGGCGGGCAGCAAGACATCCACCTGGTGGCCGCGGCCAGCGACCGACTCGGCCAGCGCTTCCACGAACACGGCGTTGCTGTCGCCGGCATGGAGAGGGTAAGTGGTCGCCAAGTGAAGGACGTTCATACCGGAGGTTGTCGGTCTGCCGGCGGGCTCAGAACCCACGCCCCCCAGCCGACGATACCGCCGAGCCCATACATGGCCAGCAGCAACAGCGACAGCCCGAGCAGCGATTCCGGCGCCACTCCGAGACCGGGCGCGGCGGCCACGAAGAGCGCATCTCGGGTGCCAATTCCGAAGATGGTGATCGGCAGCAGACCGACAAGCGCGCCCATCGCTGCCAGCACCGACAGTGACCACCAAGTCGGTTGCACGATCCCCAGACCGCGAGCCAGTGTCACCGTTGCCGCTGCAAAGCACACCAATGCCCCCAGCGTCAGCAGGTGGGCCATCACCAGCTTGCCGGCTGGCGGCGCTGGCGGCACGACCCCATCGCTTCCCGGCAGTCGCCGTAGCGCCCAGCCCAGGGGCATCGCCAGCAGGCCCTTGCGCGTCGGACTCCAGACTGTGGTGAGGAAAAAGCCGCCCAAGCCCACGGCGACCAATGTCGGACCCCACTGCCGCCCCACCCAAGGGAGAGTGGAGAGCGCACCCAGAGCAAGCGCTCCAGTCTGGCCGAGATCAAGCAGTCGATCGTAGACAACCGAGGCGATAGCCGCCGCCAGCCCCCCCTTCGCGAGACGATTCCGAACGTAGTAGGCCTTGATGATATCCCCTACTCGCCCCGGGGTGGCCGCCCCCACAAAAGCTCCCAGCAAATAGAAGCGAATCGCTTCCTGCGGCTTCAATCTGATGTCCAGGCTGCTGCACAGAACCCACCACCGCAAGCTCCGCAATAACAGCAGCGCCGCTACAAGGGCTGACGCTACGACGATGGCAAGAGGCCTGACCTGTAGCACCACCCCGGCGATGTCCCTGACACCCACATGCCAGATGATCAACACCAACAGCGCCACACCGATGAGCCGCCAGCCCCAGGCGTTCCAGAAAGGAGGTCGTCTCGTTTGCGAGATCATCCGTATGACTCATTGCTTGCGCTCGAAGCGCATGAGCGCGATCTGCTCGGCAACCAGACCTATGAGGAAGGTCACGACGCTCATCGTGCACAACAGCACGGTGGTGTTGGTGACGTGCATCACCGTCGGGATGGTGTAGAAGGCATAGCCGGCGCCGCCGGAGAATAACAACACACTCACAGGAAGGAAGACTCTCATCGGCGAGAAGAGCATGATGATACGCAAGGCAATGAGGACAAACTTGATGCCGTCGCGCAACAAACGAATCTTGCTACGACCAACGCGCTTGTGCACCTCGATCGGCACGAAGCCGACGTTGTAGCCGGCTTTGATGAAAGCCATGGTGCTGGTGACCGGATAGGAGAAGCCGTTGGGGAACAGCGGCAGGAACTCGAGCATCCTGTCGCGCCGCGCGGCCCGAAAGCCCGAGGTCAGATCCGGAATCGGATGGTTTGCAAGATAAGAGGCCAGGCGATTGTAGAAGATGTTTCCTAGCCAGCGAAGCACTCCCCCACCTCCCCCCCCCGAGCGAGTGCCGATGACCAGATCGAATGTCTCCAGGGCGGTGAGCAACTTCGACAGTTGGGCCGGATCGTGCTGTCCATCAGCATCCATGAGACAAACCCATTCGCCCCGGGATTCTCGCAGCCCGGTTTTCACCGCCGCCCCGTTGCCCTTGTTATACGGATGGCGGATCACCCTGACCCCGGGGCACGTGGCACGATCGACGGTTTCGTCGGTGGAGCCATCGTCGATGACCAAAATCTCCCAGTCATCATTCCCCGGGGATACCGACTGGATGGCCTCCACGACCTCGCCGATGGCCTCGGCCTCGTTGTACGCCGGTAGAATGATGCTGACCTTGGGCATGTTATCCATCAGTGCCTTCACCCCGGTCCCCTTTGCGGCTCATCTCCGCCTTCTCGGCTATCGACCACGTCACCTTCGAGATGCCCGACAGATCGAGCCTGCGGATACGATAGAGAACCTCTTCGAGTAGCTTGCGGTTGCCGGCCAGCAGGTCCGACAGCAGCGCCAAGCACAAGGTCTGGAAGCCGACAATCGAGAGAATCGCAGCCAGGATCAGTGACTGCAGGTGGCGCGCTCCGCTACCATCGATGAACCAGAAGAAGTAGAGGAATCGCAGCCCTAGTACGACGCCGCCGAGCATCAACACCAGGCCCAAGGTCGTGAAGAGCTTGAGGGGTTCGTAGAGAGCGTAGGCACGCGCCATGGCTGCACCTGCCTGGCTCACATAGTGACCCATGGTGGGAGCAAGCCGCGAGGTCCTCGCGGTCGGATGTGCACGCACCGGCACGTCGACCACAGTCAGCCGTCGCTTTCCAGCTTGGATCAAGGTCTCGAGAGTGTAGGTGAACTCGGTGACCACGTTCAGGCGCAGGGCCGCCTCTCGGCTGTAGGCACGAAATCCACTGGTGGCGTCAGCCACGCGAGTGCCGGAGAGCCGTCGCATGGCCCACGAGCCGACTCGCTGCAGCATCCGCTTCAGCGCCGAGAAGTGAGCCAACGACCCGGGATCGCGGTTGCCGATGACGATATCGGCATCGCCGGCGAGAATAGGGGAAATCAACCGCGGGATATCGGCCCCTTCGTACTGGTTGTCGCCGTCGGTGTTGACAATGATGTCGGCACCCATCTGCAGGGCCATCTCCAGGCCGGCTTTGAATGCATGAGCCAGCCCCTGTCGCT
>JBHHYG010000193.1:0-7013 GCA_046757445.1 Acidobacteriota bacterium | reverse complement strand
ACGGCAACCGTTGCCGCTGGACAGCCGGCGCAGCAAGCGCCGCTGCCGCAGTTTCGCGGCGACGTCGACCAGGTGCTCGTCGACGTGACCGTCGTTGATGCCGACGGCCGCTTCGTGACCGGACTGACGGCCCGCGACTTCCGCGTCTACGAGGAAGATCGGCCGATGGAGATCTCGTTCTTCGCATTCGAGCGATTCCGAGAGGCGATTCCCTGGGCGGAGGAGATTCCCGTTAGCCATGAGGTCTCCGAGGCACCGGTGTTGCCGCGCCATCTCGTTGTCTTCGTTGACGGTCTCAACACTCCGCCCAATGACTGGGAGATGGTCAAGTACTCGCTGCGCGAGTACCTACAGAACGACCTGCAAGCCAACGACCGTGTGCTGTTGGCGACACTGACCCCCGACCGCCGGCTGTTCGTGAGCCCGGAATTCACCAGCGACACCGAAACTCTCATCGCCGCCGCCGACAAGATCCGCACCAATCCCGAGATCGTCAGTCGCACCTCTTCTCATGAACAGACGATCTTCAATATTCTCTATACCGACCCGGATACGCTGGTCGCCAGCGTGGATGTTGTTCCTGCTGGACCACAAGCGCAGGCGGCCCGCCTTCGGCGCGGCGTCAATCTGGCCCAGGCGTTCGCCGGCGAGCGCAGGCAGGAAGTGCTCTTCACGCTCGATGCCATGACCTCGCTGGCCGCGCACCTGAATCGCTCCTTCGACGTCCCGGGGCCGAAGGTGATGATCATGGTTTCCTCCGGTATTGCCCAAAACCCGGGGAGCAATTACTTTTACATGGTCAGCGAACGGGTCGATCAGATGTCGGTATCAGTGCGGGGCGAGGGTGGCACGGAAGGCATTGATCCGGTCGCCTTCCGCAGCAATTATGCGGCGACGGTCGAGCGATACCTGCTGCGGACGATCGGGCGCCTGAACCGGCTCAACTACGTCCTCTATACCATCGGCGCTCGCGGCCTCAAGGGAGGACTCGGCACCTCTTTGAAAAATCAGGTGCGCTCGAACCTTTCGCCGGGGATACGGGAGACCATCAACCGCAACGCCCAGGATGGTCTGCGCATGATGGCGGCGGGGACGGGGGGGTTGGCGTTCGACAACTCCAGTAACTTCAATGCTGCTTTCGAGCAGATCGACCAGGACACCTCCCTTCGCTACGTGCTCGGATACAGGCTGCCGCAGCGCCCTGATGGGCAGGAGGAGAGCGGCAAGTTCCGTAACATCAGGGTCGAGGTCGACGTGCCCGGGGTGAGGGTCCGAGCGCGGCGGGGCTACATCGAGTAGCGTGCGGGCTAGACGGTCGATGGCAGTGCGGTGCCGGCGGTAGCCTTGTTCCTCATCGCCGCCGCGCGACGACGGTCGGCCGGCGCCGGGGGGGCGTGATGCGCGCTGCCTTGATCCACCGCCACGGCGGTATCGAGAGCGTCCGGGTCGAGGATGTCCCGGTTCCTTCACCGGCGGCCGGTGAGGTCCGCGTAGGCCTCCGCGCCGCGGCCCTCAACCACCTCGACCTGTTTGTCGTCGACGGCATTCCCGGACTCCAGCTGCCGATGCCGCACATCCTCGGCTCGGATGGCGCCGGGGTCATCGAGGAGGTTGGCGAGGGGGTCTCCAGCTGCTCGGTGGGCGACGAGGTCGTGCTCAACCCCGGTCTCTGGTGTGGCAACTGCGAATACTGCCTGGCGGGTGAGGAAAGCACCTGCGTCGGCTATCGCTTGCTCGGCGAGCATGTCGACGGCACCTTTGCCGAGGCGCTGGCGGTGCCGGAAGCCAACTGCCATCCCAAACCGCCGGACCTGTCGTGGGTCGAGGCGGCTGCATTTCCGCTGGTCACCCTGACCGCCTGGCGCATGCTGGTTTCCAAGGCACGGGTGCGCGAAGGTGAGACGGTTCTCATCCACGGCATCGGCGGCGGGGCGAGCCTGGCCGCCCTGCGGATCGCCCGCCGGGCGGGGGCACGTGTCTACGTCACTTCTCATAGCGAGGAAAAGCGAACGCGGGCCTTGGAGCTGGGTGCCGAGGCGGCGATCGACTACACGACGATGGACGTGGCACAGGAGATTTGCCGCCTCACCGGCAAGCGGGGGGTCGATATCGTGGTCGACAATGTCGGCGAGGCCACGTTTGCCGCCAGCATCAAGGCCTGCAGCAAGGGCGGCCGCATCGTCACCTGCGGGGCGACGACCGGGGCCGACATCCCCGTCGATGTTCGTCGGCTCTTCTGGGGACAGCTGACCATCCTCGGCTCCACCATGGGCAACGAGGCGGAGTTCCGGGCCATGCTCGCCGCCGTCCGCGCCGGTGATCTGCAGCCCGTCGTCGACCGCAGCTATCCTCTCGACGAGGTCGCCGATGCCCTCGGCAGACTGCGCGCAGCCGAGCAGCTCGGCAAGATCGTCCTGCGGATCCACAGCTGATCCCGCAGCCGGACGCTCGCCGCGGGGACGAGCGCCTCGCCTCGCTGGCCTCCTGGCAGCGTGGTAGCATCGCTGCCTGCCCACTTTCCGATGCCTTGACCATGAGTCGGACCATCTCCCGCCTGCGCACGTGGGGCTCCTTCGTCAAGTTCGAGCACACCCTCTTCTCGTTGCCATTGCTGTATGCCGGTGCGGTGCTGGCCGCCGGCGGCATGCCGAGCTGGTGGACGATCCTGTGGATTCTCGGGGCTGGAACCGGTGCGCGTACGGCCGCCTTGGCGCTCAACCGCATCATCGACCGCCACATCGACGCCGCCAATCCACGCACCGCCGACAGGGAGTTGCCCCGGGGGGCGATGAAGCTGTCCGAAGCCCTAGCGGTGGTGACTGCCGGCCTGCTGTTGTACCTGATCTCCTGCGCCATGCTGGCGCCGATCTGCCTACTGTTGTCGCCGGTGCCGTTGGCGGCCTTCGTGATCTATCCCTACCTCAAGCGCCTCACGCTCCTGGCGCACCTGGGGGTGGGGGTGGCGCTGGCCTTCGCACCGCTGGGTGGCTATGTGGCGGTGACCGGGAGCCTGCGTGAGCCTGCTCCGGCGTTGTGGCTGGCGACCTTCACACTGCTCTGGGTGGCCGGCTTCGACATCATTTACGCGACCCTGGACCAGGATTTCGATCGCCGCGCCGGCATCCACAGCATGCCGGCCCTGCTCGGTCGTGGGGCCGCCTTGAGGGTGGCGGCGCTGTTCCATATGGTGGCGGTGGCTTCGCTGGTGGGGCTGTACGTGCAGGCGCTGGCTGGAGTGGTTGCCGTCGCCGGCCTGGTGGCCATTGCCGGGGTGCTGGTCGCCGAGAACCGGCTGGCCCAGCGGGTCAACCTGGCCTTCTTCCACCTCAACATCGTCGTTGGCTTTCTCGTCTTCGGCGTCGTCGTGGCGGGCAAGGCGGGTCAATGAAGGGGTTAGCCCGCATATCTCAACGGCTGGCTGAGAGGACGAGCCGGATGAACGAGGCTCCCTGATGGAGAGCGAGCGGCAGCGGATCCTGGTGGGAATTACCGGTGCCTCCGGCGCCCCGTACGCCGTCGAGCTGTTGCGCCGCCGCCCTGGCGAGGTCTATCTGACCCTGTCGAGCTGGGGGCGCATGGTGATGCGGGAGGAGACCGGCCTCGACGAGGAGGATCTGCAGCCGTTGGTTCGCAAGATCTTCTCTGACAAGGACCTGGCCAACCCCTTCGCCTCGGGCTCCAACCCTTTCGATGCGCTCGTCGTCGTGCCCTGTTCCCTGACCACTATGGCCAAGATCGCCAGCGGCATCGGCGATACCTTGATCAGCCGTGCGGCGATGGTGGCGTTGAAGGAGCGTCGTCGCATGGTGCTGGTGGTGCGGGAGACGCCCTGGCCCACCAACGCGCTGGAGAATGCCGCCCGGCTGTCGCGGGAGGGGGTGATCATCCTGCCCGCCTCGCCGCCCTTCTACCATCGACCGCGGACCCTCGAGGAGCTGGTGGAACAGCTCGTCGACAAGATCGTTGCCTGCCTCGGGGGCGACCCGCGCTTGCAGTGGCGTGGAGAGCTGTTGGAAGAGGATCCCGGCGACAGTGGGAGAGGCTGAGTTTGGCCTTTGTCGATCTGCAAAGCTACGTTCGGGCGCTCGAGAGCATGGGGCAGCTGCGCCGCATCCGGGTGGAGGTCGATGCCGCTCTCGAGATCACCGAGATCTACGACCGGGTGATCAAGAGAGAGGGCCCCGCGCTGCTGTTCGAAAACGTCCGCGGCGCCGATTACCCGTTGCTGATCAATCCGCTCGGCAGCCCGGCGCGCATCGAGCTGGCGCTGGGGCGCCCTGCGAGCGAGATCGGCGCCTCGCTGCTGGAGCTGGCGCAAGCGGCGAGCCCGCCCTCCCCGCACCGCCTGTGGCAACAGCGCCGCACGATCAGGCAGCTCCTCGGCATGCGCACGCGACGGGTGCGACGGGCACCGGTACAGCAGATCATCGAGAAGCCGGATCTGTCAAGGTTGCCGCTGCAGACCTGCTGGCCAGAGGACGGCGGCCCGTTCATCACCTTCGGCCTGGTCATCACCCGGGACCCGCAGACAGGAGAGCGCAACGTCGGTGTCTATCGCATGCACGTCTTCGACGCCGAGACCACCGGCATGCACTGGCAGATCCACAAGGGCGGGGGATTCCACTACGTCCGCGCCGAGAACCTCGAGCGTCCGCTGCAGGTGGCGGTGGTCATCGGCGCCGACCCCTGCCTGCTGCTGGCGGCGGTGACGGCCCTGCCCGAGGGGATGGACGAGATCGCCTTCTCCGGGCTGCTGCGCCGGGCGCCCTGCCGGATGGTCGAGTGCCGCACCCTCGACCTCGAGGTGCCGGCCGATGCCGAGATCGTGCTGGAGGGGGTCGTGCCTGCCGGCGAGCGGCGCTCGGAGGGTCCGTTCGGTGACCATTTCGGCCACTACAGCCACGCGGCGCCGTTTCCCGTCTTCCATGTGCAGTGCCTCACCCGTCGTCGTCGGCCAATCTATCTATCGGCGACGGTGGGAAAGCCGCCGCAGGAGGACAAGCACATCGGCAACGCCGTGCAGGAGATGGTGGGCCCGCTGATCAAGCTCATCCACCCGGAAATCGAGCAGATGTGGGCCTACTTCGAGACCGGATTTCACAACCTGCTGGTGGTATCGATGAACGAGCGCTACTACAAGGAGGCGGTGCGCACGGCGCTGGCGCTGATGGGTACCGGCCAGCTGTCGCTGACCAAGTGCGCCATCCTGGTCGATGGCAATATCCCGGTGCGCGACTTCGCCGCCGTGCTGCGGCAGATCCGCGAGCACTTCGATCCGGCGCGGGACTTCCTCTTGCTGCCGGGGGTTCCTCAGGACACCCTCGATTTCACCAGCTACCGCATGAACCTGGGCAGCAAGATGGTGCTCGATGCCACCTCGGGGACGCGGGCGACGCTGCACGGCAGGCCGGGGGCCGATATCGAGGCGGTGCGGGAAGCCGCGGCCGGTGCGATACCGGAGCCGGATCCGGACATGCCGCATCGGCCGGCAACCGCGGGCGGTCCGGTTCCCGATCCACGGCAGCTCGACCGCCGCATCTCCGACTACCGGGTGCTCGAGGATGCCCTGATGGTGGTGCGGGTGGAGAGCGAAGGGCGGCAGGTGGTGGAGAGGCTGGTGCAGGCGCCGCTGGGGCCGGTGCGGCTGGTCGCGGCGGTGAGCCCGGACGTGCCGCTGGACGATCGGGATCTGCTACTGTGGGGTATCTTTACCCGCTTCGACTGCGCCCGCGACGTGCTCTTCACCCGCGTCGAGCACCGTGGCCCTTGGACCACCTGCCACGGCGTGTTGGGCATCGACGCCACCTTCAAGCCCGGCTACCCGGAGCCGCTGGTGATGGATGAGGAGGTGGTCCACAAGGTGGACAGACGCTGGCCCGAATACGGGATAGACTAGTGGGACGATGCTGGAGACACCATTTCGGAAGCTGCAAGACCCGGCGCTGAGGGGCATCGCCGACAAGCTGCAAGCCGGTGAGCGCCTGAACCGTGACGACGGGCTCGCCGCCTTTGCCTCCCACGACCTGATCGGGGTGGGCCGGCTGGCCAACTCCGTCAAGGAGCAGCGCTCCGGCCCCTACGCCTTTTTCGTGCTCAATCGCCAAATCAACCCTACCAACATCTGCGTGCTCTCCTGCAAGTTCTGCGATTTCGCCGCCAAGGCCGGCGACGATGACGCCTACGAGATGACCATGGCAGAGATTGTCGACAAGGTCCGCGAGCCGATCCACGAGGTGCACATCGTCGGCGGGCTACACCCCACCTGGCCCTTCGAGTACTACGAGGAGATGCTGCGCGCCATCAAGCGCGCCAGCCCGGCCATCCAGATCAAGGCCTTTACCGCCGTCGAGATCGATTTTTTCTCTCGCCTGGCGAAAATCTCCATCGACGAGGTGCTCGAGCGGCTGCAGGCCGCCGGTCTCGATACCATGCCGGGCGGTGGCTCCGAGGTCTTCTCGGAGCGCGTCAGGCGGGAGCTCTACCGGCAGAAGATGGGCGCCGACCGTTGGCTCGAGATCCACCGCGCCGCTCACCGGCGTGGCATTCGCACCAACGCGACGCTGCTGTACGGTCATATCGAAACGCACCAGGAGCGCGTTGACCACATGCTCCTGCTGCGCGATTTACAGGACGACACCGGCGGCTTCTTTTCCTTCATTCCTCTGGCCTTTCAGCTCGGCTATACCAACATCGTCGAGCGGCCCGCCTCGGCGCTCGAGGATCTCAAGACCATCGCCGTCGCCCGCCTGCTGCTCGATAACTTTTCCCACATCAAGGCCTACTGGGTGATGCTGGGGGAAGAGACGGCGTCGATGGCGCTACAGTGGGGGGCCGACGACCTCGACGGCACCATCGGCGAGGAGAGGATCGCCCACGCCGCGCTGGCCAGCAGCCCGCTTGGGCTTACCGTCCATTCGATGCTCAAGCTGGTGCGCGAGGCCGGCCGTGTGCCGGTGCAGCGCGACGCTCGCTACCGGGCCCTGACCCTCTATCCGTCGCCGCCACCGCCCATC
>JBHHYG010000192.1:0-7023 GCA_046757445.1 Acidobacteriota bacterium | reverse complement strand
CCTGGTCAGTGAGCTCGATCTCGAAGACCCTCTCGACGCCGCCGGCTCCCAACACCACCGGCACGCCGACGAAGGCGCCCTCGACACCGTATTCTCCCTCCAGGTGAGCTGCACAGGGAAGAATCTTTTTCTTGTCGAGGAGAATCGCCTCGATCATCTCGGCGATCGAGGCCGCCGGCGCAAAATAAGCGCTGCCATCACCAAGCAGCTGAACGATCTCACCGCCGCCCTGGCGGGTGCGCTTGACGATGCGGTTGATCTGTTCGTCGGTCATCAAGTGGGTGATCGGCACCCCGGCGACGGTAGAGTAGCGCGGCAGGGGCACCATGCTGTCACCGTGACCACCGAGCACGAAGGCATGAACGTTCTCCACCGACACCGAGAGTTCGGCGGCGATAAAGGTACGGAAGCGGGTCGAGTCGAGAACGCCGGCCATACCCATGACCCGCTGCCTGGGAAAGCCGGACTTCTCGAAGGCCAGCTGGGCCATGGCATCAAGGGGGTTGGTGACGATGATCAGGATGCTGTCGGGCGAGTAGGTGACCACCTCTTCGACCACCTGGCCGACGATAGCGGCATTCTTGAACAACAGATCGTCACGGCTCATACCGGGCTTGCGTGCCAGCCCGGCGGTAATGACGACGATGTCGGAGCCTTGGGTGTCGACGTAGCTCTGGCTACCGAGGAGATCGCAGTCGACACCGGTCAAGGGCATTGATTCCAGCAGGTCGAGGGCCTTGCCCTGCGGCATGCCCTGGATGATATCCACCAGCACTACATCGGCGAGAGATGCGTTCGCCACCCGCAGGGCCGTAGTGGCACCGACGTGGCCAGCACCGACGATGCTCAGCTTCTTCCGTGCCATATGAATCACTCCTCCATGTTGCTGACGATGGCCTCTCCGAACTCCGAGCAGCTCAGCAAGGTCGCGCCCTCCATCTGGCGCTCGAGATCATAGGTCACCGTCTTGGCCTCCAGAGTGCGCTCCAAGGCTTGCTCGATGAGCCTGCCAGCTTCCGGCCAACCCAGGTAGTCAAACATCATCACCCCCGACAGAATCAGCGACGATGGGTTGACCTTGTCCTGGCCGGCGTATTTCGGGGCGCTGCCGTGCGTCGGTTCGAACACTCCCAATGCCTCGCCAATGTTGGCTCCCGGCGCCATGCCGAGGCCGCCGACCTGTCCGGCACAGGCATCCGAGAAAAAGTCGCCGTTGAGGTTGGGCGTGGCCAGGATGTCGTACTCATCCGGCCGCGTAAGGACCTGCTGGAACATGGCGTCAGCGATGCGATCCTTGATCACCACCAGGTTATCGTCAGGCAGCTTGCCGTCATGCTTGTTCCATAACTCCTCTTCGGTGATGGTGACGTCGCCGAACTCCTGCTTCGCTACCTCGTAACCCCAGGCGCGGAAGGCGCCCTCCGTGTATTTCATGATGTTGCCCTTGTGCACCAGGGCAACACTCTTGCGAGAGTGGTCGATGGCGTACCGGATGGCCTTTCGCACCAGTTTCCTGGTCGCCTGTGGCGAGATCGGCTTGATGCCGATACCGCTGTGCTGGCGGATCGAGGTTCCCAGCTCTCCGTTGAGGAAACCGATCAGGCGCAAGGCTTCCGGACTATCCGAGGGCCACTCGATGCCGGCGTAGACGTCCTCGGTGTTCTCCCGGAAGATGACCACGTCGAGCTTCTCGGGATGGCGAACGGGAGAGGGTGTGCCCCGATAGTACTTCACCGGTCGGACACAAGCGTAAAGATCCAAAGTCTGTCGCATGGAGACGTTGAGGCTACGGATTCCCCCTCCCACCGGGGTGGTCAAAGGTCCCTTGATCGACACCACGTATTCGGTGATCGCGTCCAGCGTCTGCTTCGGCAGATAGTCGTCGAACTCTTGCTTGGCCTTTTCGCCGGCGGGCAGCTCCATCCACATGATCTGGCGCTGGCCACCGTAAGCGCGCTCGACAGCCGAATCGAAGACGTTGCGCGCAGCCACCCAGATGTCGGCGCCGATGCCATCTCCCTCGATCCAGGGAATGATCGGCTTGTCCGGAGCTCGAATACGACCATTGTCGACCGTGATCGCCTCGCCATCGGCAGGAGGCGTAATGGGCTCAGTTACCATAGTGAAATCCAGTGGGTGCCTCCGGTACTCAGGGCAAGGCTGCCGCGTTCCCGGAGGATGGGTGCTGGTTGGGGTTAGATACGTGAGGCCCCGTGCCCGTGCGGAAGTTACGGAGGATCGCAGCGCTGAGAGATAAGCGCCTCACCGGCCTCGAGTCGGTATTCGCAAGCTAACATGGGTGCCCGAGAGGGTCAAGAAAAGGGCGTCCGTGCAACCGCGAGCCGTTGAGGAGTTCGGGCTAACCCGTCAGAGCTTCACCATGCGGGCCCAGTGGATCGCCTCCAAAGCCTCGAACTCCTGGCAACCGGATTCTTCGAGAGGCGAATCGAGAGTCAGTACGGCAATCGCCTTGCCCCCCGTGTCGGCCCGGCCGAGACAGACGTCGCCGATATTGATGCCCCGGCGGCCGAGGAACTGACCGACAGCCCCCACCACACCCGGGCGGTCATCGTTGGCGAACAGTAGAAGGTTACCCTGGGGTTCGGCCTCCATCGGTAAGCCCTCGACCTCCACCAGGCGGGGCCGGCGGGCGTCGAACACCGTGCCGGCGACGCTATGGGTGCGATCCCCGACGCGCGCCACGATCCTTATCAAGCTCGAATAGCCGCTCGGCGACGTACTCGTAATCTCCTCCACGTCGACTCCTCGTTGGCGGGCCAGCGACCAAACATTGACGGCGTTGACGCGATCACCCCCCTGAGACTCGAAGAACCCCACCAGCAGTTGGGCGCTCACCGGCTTCAAGGTATAGGCAGTAAGCTCACCGCCGTACTCGATGCGCAGCGCCTCGATCCCCGTAAAGCACTGCGACAACAGGGAGCCCAGGCGGCGACCCAGGTCCAGGTAGGGAATCAGCGGGCGCTGCTCTTCTGGTGGCAGGGCGTGGACGTTGATGGCGTGGCGAATGGTGCCGTCGGCGAGAAAATCGGCCACCTGCCGGGCGATCCCCTCACCGATCTTCTCCTGCGCCTCCCTGGTTGCCCCTCCCAAGTGTGGGGTGCCGATGAAGCGCGGTTGCGCGAGCAGATCGTGATTCGCCGTCGGCTCCTGTTCGAAGACATCGCACGCCACCCCCGCCAAGTGGCCCGACTCGAGGCTGGCGAGCAAAGCCCTTTCGTCGACCAAGCCGCCGCGCGCACAATTGACCAGCCGAGCGCCAGGCTTCATGGCCGCCAGCGACGCGGCGTCGATCAGGTGACGGGTCTCGTCGCTAATCGGCAGGTGGAGGGTAAGGATATCGACGAGCGGTAACAGCTCCGGCAAGGAGAGCAGCTCGACACCGAAGTCAGCGGCCGCCTGCTCGCTCATGTATGGATCGGCGGCCAGCACCTGCATCTCGAACGCCAGCGCCCGCCGCGCCACCTCCCTGCCGATACGCCCGAGGCCGACGATGCCGAGCACCTTCTCCTTGAGCTCGAGGCCCAGGTAGGGAGCGCGATTCCACTCCCCCCCGTGCAGTGCAGCTGCCGCCTGCGGGATGTTCCGCGCCAGGGCCAACATCAAGGCGAGAGTGTGCTCGGCGGCGGTGACCGTGTTACCCGAGGGTAGGTTCATCACCAGCACACCGGCGTCGGTCGCCGCCGCGAGGTCGATGTTGTCGACACCGACCCCGGCGCGGCCCACCACCCTGAGGCGGGGGGCCGCGGCGAGGCTGGCCGCGTCAACGTGATGGGCAGAGTGCACGATTACCCCGTCGTAGCCATCGAGCACGTCGGTCAGGGGTCCGGCCCGGCGGTGTGCCTGCTGATCCACCCGGCAACCACGCTCCTCGAGAATCTCGACGCCGCGCCCTTCGAGCTGCCCGCAAACGAGCACCCGCGGGCGATCGACTCTCGCCCCTGTGCTCATCGGTCGCCGGGGGTAGGCGGCGAAGGTCCGGAGAGCTCCGCCAGCTTCGCCGCCGCCGCCGCCACGCCGGCGCCCCGCGGCACTGGGTGCCGGCTGTCGATGAGCACGGTCTCGAGGGCCGCCAAGAGTCCGAGCAGATCCAGATTATCGACGTAGCCGAGGTGGCCAATGCGAAAGATATCCGGCTTCAAGCCCCCTTGCCCACCCGATAGCTGAGCGCCGAACTGCTGCCGCAGGCGAGCCACGATAGCCGGCGCGGCGCCCGGCCTAGGCGCCCGCAAGGCGGTCACCGCCGGACTGGGAGATGCGGCCGAGAGCAGCTCCAGCTGCAATACCCCCGCTGCTGCCCGGGTGGCCGCGGCGAGACCGGCGGCGTTGGCCTCGAGGGCAGCGATCCCTCCCACCTCCTCGATCGCCTGCAGCGCCGCCTCGAGCTCCAGAACCAAGCCGATGGCCGGCGTGTACGGAGTCTGTTGGTTGCCGGCAGCGGCGGCATAGCGCCGCAAGTCGAGGTAGTAGCGGGGCGTCGATCGCTGTTCCTGGACTCGCTGCCATCCCCGTTCGGAGCAGGCAACAAAAGCCAAGCCGGGAGGGATCATGAAGGCTTTTTGCGCCCCCCCGACGACGGCATCCAGCTGCCATTCATCGGTGGCCACCGGCAGCGCTCCGATGGCGCTGACGGCATCGACCACGATCGTCACCTCCGGATGATCCGCTCGAATCGCTGCGCCGATGGCACGAACGTCGAAGGCCGTACCGGTGGAGGTCTCGCTGGCCGTCAAGAGGATGCCCTCGACGGGCTGGCTGGCGGTGAGGTGCTCGACCACCGTGGCGGCAGCCACCGACTGGCCCGGTGCCAGCTCCAAGGCCGCAGTACCCATGCCGTAGGCGGAAGCGATCTCCATCCATCTGCGGCCGAATTTGCCGCCCACCACCACCGCCAGCCGGTCACCGGGAGCGAACAAGTTGGCCAGGGCAGCCTCCATGCCTCCGGTCCCCGAGCAGGCCAGCACGGCCACGGGACCCTCGGTTCGGAAGGCCCGACGGAGTCCTTCCTGGACACGGGCGAATCGTGCCGAAAACTCCTCCGAGCGGTGGTACGGAATAGGACCGATGGCCGCACGCACCGCCTGCGGGTGCAGCGGGGTGGGACCTGCAGTATAGAGTCTCGGCTTACGCAGCATGTATGGCATGCTATCCGGCCGATATCATGAACGCCATCTTCTCGTGCGCGCGCTGCCACAGCACCACTCCCGTAACGGCTCCGATCGGCTGGCGCTGCAGCTGCGGTGGTCCCTGGGAGCTCCCTCCAGGACCACCCTTTGACCCCGCTGTGATTGACCGCAGTGCTCCCGGCGTCTGGCGCTATCGGAGCCAGATCCGGCTGCCACCGGATTGGCCGGCGCTCAGCCTGGGGGAAGGGGACGCACCCTGGCTACGGCTGCGCTCTGGGCCCTGGGTTGCCTGTGCCCAGCTCGAGCCCACTTTTTCCTTCAAGGCTCGCGGCGCCGCCGTGCTGATCGCCTGGGCCCGGCATGCGCTATTGCCTCCTCTGATCGAGGATTCCTCCGGCAATGCCGGCGCAGCGATGGCCGCTTACGCAGCGGCCGCCGGCATCCCCTGCCGCATCTACGTGCCGGCCGCGGCGCCGGTCGCCAAGCGGCACCAGCTCGCCGTCATGGGTGCTGAACTGGTGCCCGTGGCGGGTCCCCGCCCGCGGGCCACGGTGGCTGCACAGCAGGATGCCGAGGGCAGCTACTGCAGCCATGCCTGGAACCCGCTGTTTATCGAGGGCATCAAGACGCTGGCCTTCGAGTGGTGGGAACAGCAGCGAGGCTGGCTGCCGCACCGCATCTGGGTGCCCGCCGGACAAGGCTCCCTGGTGCTCGGCCTCAGCCATGGCTTCGGGGAGCTGCGGCAAGTCTTGGCAGGCAGGCAGACGCCGGCCATCATGGCCGTCCAACACCACTCCCTCGCTCCCTTGCGGGGGAACGGCATGGAAGGTCCCAACCGCGGCGACGTCTCGGGGGGGACGATGAAGAGGAGCCGCGATGAAGGAGGCGCGCCAACCTTGGCGGACGGCATCGCCATTCCCGACCCGGTGCGTAAGCGCGCCGTGCAGCAGGCGGTGAGAGAATCAGGAGGTAAGGTCTTGACCGTCGACGACGAGGCGATCCACAAGGCCCTCGCCGAGCTTGCCGACAACGGCTTCTGGGTGGAGCCGACGGCGGCGGTGGGGATGGCCGCCCACCGGCAATTTGCCGGCGGTGACGACGACCTGGTGGTGCTGACCGGCCACGGCCTCAAGTCGGCTCTTTGAGGAGGAGAATGGCACCGCCGCCAGGGTATCCGAAGCGCCCCGCGGTGTCGGGCAGGGAAATGCAGCGTGCCACCCCCATCGGCGCTCTGCTGGCCGGCGGTCGCAGTCGTCGCATGGGCCAGCCCAAGGCGACGATGGAGCTCGCCGGCCGGCCGCTGGCCTGGTGGGCGGCGCGCTCACTCGCCGCCGTCGCCGACACCCCGGTGCAGGTCGGCGGCCCGCCCCTGCCGGACCTCGGCTGGCCGTGCTGGCCCGACCTGAGAAGCCATGAGGGGCCGGCAGCGGGCCTCGAGACGGCCCTCGCCCGGGCTCGCTCGGCGGTGGTGACCTCCGCCATCGACACTCCGTTCATCTCCCCTGCCCTGTTGCGCAGAGCCTTGCGCGCAGTGCGCAACGGGGCTCTGGCGGCCGTGCCTCACTGGCGGGACAGATGGCATCCTCTCTGCGCCGCCTACGCACCCGACATGCTGGTTCGCCTACGGGATTGGCTCGACGCCGGCAACACCGATCTGCAGGGACTACTCCGACAAACTCCTGTCTGGCGGCTCGGCACTGCCACTCTCCTCGCCTTCGGCGATCCCGACCTGCTGCTGTTGAACGTCAACGGCCGCGACGATCTGGCGTGGGCGGAGGCGGCCTTGGCCAGCGGCCTGTACCAAGACAAGCCCTAGCCCGCATCTCTCAACGGGTCGTGAAGCGAGCGGGCGCAAGGGCCGTGAGGACAAGGCGCGCGC
>JBHHYG010000191.1:0-7120 GCA_046757445.1 Acidobacteriota bacterium | reverse complement strand
GTCTCACGATCCAGCGCCAACATCTCGCGGCGCACCATGGAGACCATCGGGCCGGGATCCGAGACGGTGCGTACCACCAGGGCCTGGAAGAAGGGGTCCTGCTGCAGGAACGCCAGCTGGACGAACGGCCGGGGTTCCTCGCCGACCGTGATCACCTTGTAGTCGGCCGAGACGCCGACCACCTCGATCCAGGGGCCGTCCCGCCCCTCCGCGCTGATGCGCTTACCGAGGGGGTTTTCGCCGGGCCAGAAGCGGCGAGCGAACTCCTGGTTGACGATCACCACCTGCGGCGCTCCTTCGGCGTCGGCCTCGGTGAACTCGCGACCGCTGACCAGCGGGATCCCCATGGTCTCGAAGTAGCCGGGACCGACGCTGCCGTACTGGACGGTCACCTCTTCCTCACCGGATGGAGGCTCGTACCCCTCGATGGTGAAATCCTGGCTGGCGGTGGTCAGGTTGAGCGGCACCCGCTCAGTGTAGGAGATGCTCTGCACGCCAGGCAGCGAGGCGACCCGCTCGGCGAGCGTGCGCAGGTACTGATGACCCTGCTGGTTGGTGTAGCCCATCATGTCGAGGTTGGTGCTGACGAAGGCGATCTTCTCCTCCTCGAAGCCGAGGTCGACCGCCTGGGCGTTGCCGAGGCTGCGGATGAACAGCCCGGCCGCCACCAGCAGCACCATCGACAACGCCGATGACGGTGAATTGCGTGCCGTTGAGCTTGATCGTGCTGCCGACGACGCTCTCTTTGCCGCCAAAATAGCGCTGCCAGAAGCCGTGGCCGAGAACCACCACCGGATGGGTGCCCGGCATGCGGTCTTCCTCGGCAAGGAAGGTACGTCCTACGGCCGTAGAGACTCCGAGCACGTCGAAATAGTTGCCCGAGACGATTTCGCCGAAGAGCAGCTCCGAGTGGTCTTTCCGGTTCCAGTTGAAGATATAGGTCATGTGGGCGACGAGGCCGGAGAAAACGTCGTTCTGCGCCCGATAGTCGAAGTAGTCGGGAAAGGAGGTGTGGGTGTGCGGCTGCTCCTGGGTGCCGGTGTAGACCTCGACCATCTGGTCGGCATCGGCGATCGGAAGCGGCTTCAGGAAGACCCCGTTGACGAGGCTGAAGATCGTCGTGTTGACGCCGATCCCCAGGGCCAGAGAGAGAACCGCCACGAGGGTGAAGCCAGGGTTGGATTGTAGCTGTCGAAGCCCGAACCTCAGGTCTTGCCGAAGGGATCCCATGAATGCGTAGCGACTCCTTGGGGGGCGGCGGCCCGGAGAGCCGCGACCGGGCGCGATGGAGCGATACAAACGAAGTTGACGGTAGGAACGGAGGTGACGAATCGATCGCAAGGTCTGCTGTAGGTACCAGCGCCGCGCGCGGCGCAGATCCTGCTGCCGCACACGCTCCGCAAAGCCCTCCTCGAGGTCGCCCAGAACTCCTTCGCGAAGCTCGCCGGGCAGGATCCGGCGCAGCAGCGCCGCGGCGACGCGCGGCGATTTCGGTGAGCTCACGGTTGATCCCTCACTGTCAGCTGCCGCGCAATCGAGGGTGCGCCTTGGCACTCTCCCAGAGGCTGTCGAGCTGCTGCCGCGACTTCATGATCGCCGCCGCTCCCGCCGTCTCCAGCCGAAAGTACTTCTTCGCCCTGCCGCCGCGCTCGGGGGTCGGCTCACCCTTGCGCGAAGCGACATGCCCCTTCTTCTCGAGCCGCGCCAGGGTGACGTACACCGCGGCGACGGAAGCCTCGCGGCCGGTGGTGCGGACGATCTGCTCGTAGACCGACTTGCCGTCGACTTCGCCGTCGCCGGCAGCCAGCGCCAACAGAACCACCTGCTCGAACTCGCCGGGAACCTTGCCCTTGCCCATCTTCCTCGCTCGCGGGTGATTGATACGCTTATAAACAAAATAAAATAAATGTCGGCCCGACGCAAGAGACCGATCTGATCATCGTCGCCGAGGCGCCTACCAGCCTTCCGCTCGAGCCTTTCTCATCCTGAGGCCTCGCGGTTGAGGTTGACCTTCATAATCGTAGCGTGCGGGCCGCCGGCGACTCGCTCCAGCGAGAATACATCCCCGGCGGGCCCTCGACGCCTGTCCACGACGCTGTGAATGCGGGCCCGATCCTCGCCGTCGAGGCGCAGCTCGAAGACTGCGAGGTTCTCCTCCAGGTGGTGGGCGTTGCGGGCACCAACGATGGCGCCAGCCACCTGCGGCCGGTCGATAAGATAACGGATGGCGACGCAGCCGATGCCGACACCGTGCTTTTCGGCGACACCCTGCAAGACCTCCAGCAGCTCCTGAAACAGCCCCCAGCCACCGAACTCGTCGATGATCAGCTTGTACTTGGTGAGCGAACGGTTGGCATAAGGAGGAACAGGCTCCGCTGCGCCCAGGTACCGGTCCGACAGGAACCCCCCGGCCAGCGTTCCGTAGCAGAGCAGCTTGATGCCCTGCTGACGGCAGTACTCGACCATGCCGTTCTCGGGGCGCTGATCGAGCAACGAGTACTGCACTTGATGGCAGACGAAGCGCACCCCTGCCTCCACCATCTGTCGAAGGTGCGGTACGTCGAAGTTGGTGACGCCCAGGTGGCGGATCTTTCCCGCCTGCCGCAGCTCGGCGAGCCACAGCGCCGTTTCCACGAAGCGCGGGATCTGGTAGTCCCACCAGCTGAACTGCACCAGATCCAGCCGCTCGATGCCGAGCCGCCGCAAAGACCTGTCGATGATCTTCTCCACATAGGCCTTGCTGATCTCGGGCAGCGCCTCGAGGTCGGGCACGAACTTGGTGTGGATCTGCAGGCCGGGGACAGCCGCCGGTGCGCCCCCTACAAGGCCTCCGAAGCGTCTCCGGTAGCGCCTCGAGAACTCCCCCAGCAGCTCCTCGACGCCGGTGTAGATGTCGGCGCAGTCGAAGGTGGTAAATCCCGCCTCCACCAACCGGTCGAGCGCCTCGAAGACGGCCTCGACGTCACAGGGCTCCCGGGCGTGGCCATTCGATAGCTGCCAACCGCCGACAATGAGCGGAGAGATCGTGTAGCCGGGGGCTAGCTCGGTGCGCTTCTTCACCTTTTCAGGCAGGCAACGGCACGGCGGTGACGTCGTCGTGCCGGAAGGTGCTCTGGCCGATACGGCTGATGCGGAAGATGGCGCCACAGTGGGGGTCGGGACAGGCGATGTCGGTATCGGTGGTCATCCAGTCGTTCGGATGGGTCTCCCGCTGCTTGGCCGGCAGAAAGGGCAGCAGCGCTGCCAGCGGATAGATGGGGAAGGTCTGCCCCGGTGGCAGCGACAGGTTCTCGCCGTGAAGCTCGAAGGTGTCGCCAATCTTGTGGTTGCAGACCATCTCGCCCCGACAATCCACCACCTCGACACGCAGGTCGTAAAGGGTAAACTCATCCGCTGTTTTCACCACATCAGCCCTCCTTTCGCGCCCCCTCCCGCCTCAAAGTAGCGCAAAGAACTTCGGCTCATGGCTGCCGTTGTCGTTCATGACCAGGGAGCCGCCACTCTCACCCATATGCCGACGGGAAAAGGCAGTGCCTGATCGTGGCACAGCAACGGCGCCCGCGCCCAATAGCCCCATGTCGTTGACCGGAGGTAAGGGTTCAAGTAGACTCCCGCGCAATTTACCATGGAGCAGGATGCACACTACTCGGAGGAGGTCGCGCATGCGATATGAGGCGATGAGATTGCGATGGGTCTTGGGCGTTGCCCTAGCAGCTCTGTTGGTCACCAGCCAGGGTTGTTATGTGCCAGCCCGTGCCCTGTTGGAAAATTTCATTGCTTTTAGTTGCAAGAAGGAAGTCCCCTCTGGCAATAACACGGAACTCTGGAAGCAAACCGTCCCTCTTGCGGACGGTCACCCCCGTAGCATTCAGGGTGGAGTGTACACTGTCGAGGGAGACCTCCTACGGGGGGGGTCGAAGGCAGGGCAGACCGCCAAGGCTCCCAATTTCCCCCGCAAGCTGAGGGTGACGCTGAAGCGAACGAACAGCAACGGAGCGGTCTTGAAGACCAAGAAGTTCAACTTGAAGGTGAACAAGAACACGGGAGACATCAAAACGAAGACGGTTACGATCCCCGAGATATCCCTGCAGCCAGGAGATGAGCTCTCCGTCTCGATCAATCCAAAGGGCGTAGACATCAAGGCTGGTACCCTAGCCTCTATTAGCCTCGCCTTGGCTCCCACGGGTTTGCAGAGCACCGGGGCGGCGATTGAAGCACGGGAGGAAGCCGATCTTCTCATCGAGGAGATCGACTTCCAGTTCGCCAGCGGCCGGCTCAACAGCGGCCAAGCTCGCGAGTTGAAGGCGCTGCTGGTGGCGGCCCGCGGGCAGCTGAAAGAGGAAAGCGACATCCGCGGAGTGAATGAGGTTCTGGCCTTCATCAACAAGGTACAGGAGTTCATCGGTGCGGGAGCCATCACCCCCAGGGAAGGCGGCGAGCTGATCGAGGACGCCAACATCATCGTCGACGATATCCTCAGTCGATAGGAGCAGACGAACGGCGCGCTCGACAGGCTCTTTGCGAAGTAGTCGCCAGGGTAGGATGCTGGATGCCCCAAAGGGGCCTCCTTGACCTCGGCCCCTGCGAGTGGAACGGGACCGTACATGAGTGCTGCTTGCGGCGACAGCCACCTCCCTGTCTTGCAATTCTACGGCGGCACCGCCGGGGCGCTGGCGCCCTTCTTCGTCTTCCTTTCAGGAGTCGCCTGGCTCGGGCTCTCCGGCGCCCCCGACGAGCGCGGCTTCTGGCCAGTGCTGCTGGCGGCCCTGATCCTGGGGCTGATGCTGTGTAAGGATCGCACTGCCTACTCCGAGACCGTCATCACCGGCATGAGCGAGCCGATCGTCATGATCATGGTGATGGCCTGGCTGCTCGCCGGCGTGCTCGGGGCGCTGATGAACGCCAGCGGCTTCATCGAGGCGCTGGTGTGGCTGGCCGGCCGCGCGGGCCTCACCGGCGGCGGCTTCGTCGCCGCCACATTTCTGGTCTGCTGCGTAGTCTCGACCTCGACCGGCACCAGCCTGGGCACGGTGCTGATCTGCTCGCCGCTGCTCTACCCGGCGGGGGGGCTGGTGGGGGCCGAGCCGGCGGTGCTGATCGGCGCCATCCTCGGCGGCGCCACCTTCGGCGACAACGTCTCGCCGGTCTCCGACACCACCATCGCCTCGGCCACCACCCAGGGCGCCGACATCGGCGGCGTCGTCCGCAGCCGCCTCAAGTACGCCCTGCCGGCGGCAGCGCTGGCGCTCATCGGCTACCTGCTGCTTGGAACCTCCAGTCCGACGAGACCTTCAGCGACCGTACGGGCAGGGACGAGCGGTGTGGAGATGGCGTCAGCCAACGGGCTGACTACGACTTCATCCACCTCCTTGCCGTCGGCTCCTGCCGCTAGTCAGGCCGCCCCTCCAACCGGACGCCTGACGGCTGCGGACAGGCCTGCCGGAGCCGCCGGCCGGCAACCGAAGGCTTCAGCAGAGGAGCCCGCGGCTTCCGAGGAACAGCAGCCGGCTGCCACCGCAGCTGCCGACTTGCGGGGAAGCCCACGCGGCCTGCCCATGCTGCTGGCGCCGGCGCTGGTGGTGGGGCTGTTGCTGGCGCGCCGGCACCTGCTCGAGGGGTTGCTATTCGGCATCGCGGGAGCACTGGGGCTGGGCTTGGGCCTGGGGCTGATCTCCCCCGGCCAGATCCTGCATATCGATGCGGCCAGCTACAGCGCCGGCGGCCTCATCGTCGAGGGCATGGAGCGGGGCGTCGGCGTATCGGTGCTGACCTTTCTGCTGATGGGCCTGGTGGCCGGCCTCGAGGCCACCGGCACCCTCGATCGGATGGTGGGATTCGCCCGGCGCCACGTGCGCTCGGCCCGCGACGCCGAGCTCTGGATCTTCGGCACCGTCACCGCCGCGGTGCTGCTGATCACCCACTCGGCGGTGGCCATCTTGACCGTCGGCAACTTCTCGCGGGAGACCGGCGAGGCCTTCGGCATCCACCCCTACCGCCGCGCCAATATCCTCGATATCACCGTCTGCACCTATCCCTTCCTGCTACCGATCTTCATCCCCACCATCCTCACCGCCAGCACCACCGCCGCAGGCGTCGCCTTCGGCCTGCCGCGCGTCTCTCCCCTGGCCACCGGCCTCTACAACCTCCACTCCTGGGCGCTGCTGGCGGTGCTGGTGGCAGCCATCCTCACCGGCTTCGGCCGCCCTGCTGCGGCTCGCAAATGAAGATCAGCGCCCTCGTCCCCATCCCGCACATCTACTAGCCCGAACTTTGCCTCCCCACCTCCGGGCACACAAGCAGTTTCCTATCCGTCGGGTATCGTCGCGAGGGACAGGGGCGGCCGTGACCAGCTATAATTTGGCAATGACTCGGACCTCCGCGACCACCAAGCGCCGTGCAGCGCGCAGCGCGTGGCCCATCCAGGTTCACCGGCTCGACGATCAGCCAGGGGACGACCTGAGCGCCATCACGACGGCCGAAGAAAGGCTGGCGATGATGTGGACGCTTGCGGTAGAAGCCTGGGGCCTCGCTCGGCACTCGCTGCCGGATTATTCCAGAGCCGAAGCTCCGGTTCGTTACTACCGCCGTCCGGTTGCCGGCGCGGAGTCGTAGCGGACCGTTGAACGAAGATTTCCAGGACATCCTCGCGACCCTGCTCGAGGCCGGTGCTCGTTTCCTTGTCGTGGGCGCGCACGCGATGGCGGTCCACGGAGTGCCGCGAGCGACCGGCGACTTGGACATCTGGATTGAGCCCACCGCCGACAATGTCGAGCAGGTATGGAGCGCCCTGGTGCGCTTCGGAGCGCCCGTAGAGTCGCTGGGTATCTCGCTCCAGGACTTCCTCAAACCCGGATCCGTGATCCAGATCGGAGTTCCTCCTCGGCGGATCGACATCCTCACCGATATCACTGGAGTCGACTTCAAGAGTGCCTGGGAATCGCGGGCGGTCCATTCCGTGGAAGACCTTCGTGTTCCCTTCGTTGGACGCGAGACGTTGGTACAGAACAAACAGGCCACGGGACGGCTCAAGGATCTCGCCGATCTAGAAGCCCTCGAAGAAAAGGAAAGCTAGCCCGCATTTCTCAACGGGTTGCGTCGCGAGGGCGTGGGAAAGGGCGCG
>JBHHYG010000190.1:0-7161 GCA_046757445.1 Acidobacteriota bacterium | reverse complement strand
TCAACACCAACACCAACAACCCTCCCGCCCCATATAAGACGCGACGGAGTTTCTTTCCAGAAGTATCACGCTGGATGTCCATCGAAGTTCCTCAAAACGAAGGCAGGCGAAGCATCCACCCATGGGTTCAAGCAAATACCGTGCCACTGGTCGCTGAGGCTGAAGCCCCGCAAATCCGGCATTTCCGGCGCCACCGTGCCCCGGCCCCGTGCCCTTCACTGTCCCCGCCGTCCGTTCCTGGGAAAAGGTCGTCCCAGATACGGACGCCCGGAAGAGTCCTGCTGGCAGGGCTTTGCAGCAAATTCGCGCGGCCGGAGATGGCTTATGTCGCGCCGCGCCGCAACATCATTGCTGCCAGCACGGCCAGGCCGAGACCGTCGGTGAGCAAGCCCGGAAAGATCATCGCCACGGCGGCAAGCCCGAGCAGGGCTCGCTCCCAGCCCGCCAGCGTCCGGCGGGCATAGCCGATGGTCGCGGCCGCCAAAGCAGTGACGCCCGCCATCGCCGTCAGCGTTGCCACCGCCACCCATTGCCAAGGGCCCACCAGCAGCAAGGGTGGTCCATAGACGAACATGAAGGGAACGAGAAACCCCGCCGCGGCCAGCAGCATGGCCGTCGCCGCCGTCCTCACCGGGCTCGCCCCGGCGAGGCCGGCGGCGGCGTAGGCGGCCAGCGCCACCGGCGGTGTGACGTTGGAGATGCAGCCGAAATAGAAGATGAAGAGATGGGCGGCGAGGATGGGAACACCGAGCTCGGTCAGCGCCGGGGCTCCGAGAGCGGCTAGCACCACGTAGGCAGCCGTGGTCGGTAATCCCATGCCGAGAATGATCGATCCTGCAGCGGTCAACAGCAGGGCCACGAGTAGCTGGCCGCCCGACAGCGTGATGATGAGCTCGGACATTCTGAGGCCGATACCGGTGAGCGAGGCGACGCCGACGACGATGCCCGCCGAAGCGCAGGCCGCCGCCACCTGAACGGTTCCTGATGCGCCTGCCACCAGGGCCCGGCGCCAGCCGTCCCGATCGGGGCGCGTCGCTTGCCGTAACGATGCCAGCGCTGCCGCCGAGGCAGCTCCCCAGAAAGCGGCCCGCATCGGCGAGCGCCCGATAGCCAGGAAAATGACGATGATGGCCAGAGGAAGCAACAAATGCAGGCGACCTTCTATTTCGTGCCCCGCAACCTCTACCGTCGGAGGCAGGTGCTCTCTGGCGGCGCGAAAGTGGATAGCCATGTACAGAGCGACGTAGTACAGGAGAGCTGGAACGACGGCCGCCAGGGCTACCTGTACATAAGGAATGTGGGTCCAGGTGGCGAGAATGAAAGCTCCCGCGCCCATCACCGGTGGCATGAGCTGACCGCCGGTGCTGGCCGCTGCCTCGATGGCCGCGGCAAAGTGCGGGCGAAAGCCGGCCCGGCGCATCAGCGGGATGGTCACGGTGCCCGTCGTCACGACGTTGGCGACGGCGCTCCCCGACAGCGAGCCCATCAAGGCGCTGGCCACGGAGGCCGTCTTCGCCGTACCGCCCCGCGATCTGCCCGCCAGGCGGCCGGCCAGGGCGATCAGGAGCTCACCGCCGCCACCTGCTTCGAGGATGGCGCCGAAAAGCACGAACAGATAGACAAAGTTGGCAGAGACCCCGAGCGGGATTCCCCAGATCCCCTCCGTTGACAGGTAGAGGTGCTCGATCAGGCGGCGCCAGCCATACCCCCGGTGCGCCAGAACGCCGGGCAGGTGCGGACCGGCAAAAGCGTAGGCCAGGGCCAGCAGGGCCACGACCACCAGACCCCAGCCGTTGGCCCGGCGGGCAAGCTCGAGCACCACCACCAGCGCCACCACGCCGGCCACGAGATCCATCGTCGTGGCCTCTCCGGCCCTCGCCACCAGGGATCTCTGCTCGAGGGCGAGATAGGCGCAGCTGGTGACTGCCATGAGGATGAGAAGGAGGTCGGTCAGGGACTGACGGCTTTCTCGCGCTCCCGTGCCGCGGCGACCGGTTGCTCTCAGGCCGACTCCGAGAAAACCCAGTGTCGCCATCAGGGCGAGGTGGACGGGACGTTGTACGAGGGCGGTGAACGGCGTCACGCCGGCGGCGTAGAGATGAAAGCCGGCCGCAACGAAGGCGATGGCTGCAATCGAGTTTCGTCGCATGGGCACCTACGATACCGGCATGAGATGGAGAGTGGTATCGTACCGATAGCGTTCTGTCGGCCAAAGACAGGCGCTGTGGGGGGCCGGGTCGGACGCAATGGGAGGAACCGTGAGCGCGGCTGAGAAGTTCAGGCTACTGATAGTTGTGGGATTGCTGCTGTCGAGCTGGCTTGCAGCCTGTGCCTCACCGCCGCCGGAGCTCAGCGTTGAGGAAGCCACAGCGGTGATCATGCAAAGGTTCCCCTCGATCCAACCGAACCACACATCCGTGCGGATGGAGGACGGCCAAGGCGTGTTGGAGTGCGAGTTCAACGGCGCGCCGGCTACCTTCAGACTCGCTCCCACCGAAGCGGGTTGGAAGCTGGAAACCGTCGAGCTGGAAGGCATCACCTACGCCGTCGATGATCTCGAGACGATCTCCGAGACCATGAGCGGGCTGGGGAAGCTGGCCGAGGCGTTGGAGAAGTACAAGGCTGGCAATGGCGCCTATCCTGTCGGCGTCAGCAGTCAGTCACTGCAGGTGCTATTACCCGATTACCTGCCCGTCGGCAGCCGCTTCACCGATGGCTGGGAGCACGAGCTCAGCTACTCCTCTCAGAACGGGGAGGATTACACCCTCATCTCCTGGGGGCCGGACGAGAAGGCTGGCAGCGAGGACGATATCATTCTGGTCAGCGGTGCCTTCCTCGGCGCCGGCCGGTAGCTCTTGACCCCGGAGGGACTCGATCTAGCCCGTCAAGCTCCGTCTTCTGAGTCGTTCCCGGAGACGCCGCCGGGGTCCGTTTGCCGCAGGCGGTGGAAGAACTGCCGCAGGAGCTTGCCACATTCCTCGGCCAACACCCCACCCTGTACCTCCTTTAAGTGGGGCGCGGTCTGCCCGTCGGTGAGGTCGATCACCGACCCACAGGCCCCCAATCTCGGGTCGGCTGCGCCGTAGATGAGACGAGCCACTCGAGCCAGGACCGTAGCGCCGACGCACATCGCGCACGGCTCCAGGGTCACCACCAGAGTTGCCCCTTCGAGCCGCCAGTCCCCGAGCGCCTTTGCCGCTGCCCGCAGGGCATGGATCTCGGCGTGGGCGCTGGGGTCGGAATCCGCTTCCGTACTGTTGTGACCGCGGCCCAGTATCTTGCCCCCGTGCACGACAACCGCTCCCACCGGCACCTCACCAGCGGTTGCGGCGGCACGAGCTTCATCGAGGGCGAGGGCCATCCAGGAGGCGGGAGTGGGCAATGGGGACACGAGGGCGGATGTCGGAGGTTGAAGGACGAGGTGCGCCCTGGAGGACTCGAACCCCCAGCCTTCTGGTCCGTAGCCAGACGCTCTATCCAGTTGAGCTAAGGGCGCACGCGGAAGGACTTCCGCTACAGGTCGAGGATAGCATCGGCACCGAGCCGGGCCAACCGGTGGCGAGCTAGTAGCCCGAACTTCGCAACGGGTCGTGAAGCGAGCGGGCGCAAGGGCTGCGAGAACAAGGCGCGCGCTGGTTCGAGGGCGCAGGCGTACTCGTGCAGTACGTCGAGCCCTCGAGCCAAGGGCAACGCAGTCATCGCCTGCCATTGCGCTCGCGCAGCCGCGAACCGTTGAGAAGTTCGGGCTAGGCCTGGAACTGGGCTGCCGGGCGGGATAACCTGATTCTGGGACTCTCTGTTGCTCGGTCCATGGATACCATCGACGATGAGGGTGGTTCTGGTGGCCGGGCTTCCCTGAAAAAGAAGATGCTGCTCTGTCTATCTGCCGTGGCAGGGCAAGCATGGAGGAAAGTCTCCGATGCAGCTTCATCGAATCCTCCGATCACCGCTCCTCTTGGTTGGCATCTCGGTGCTGATGGGCCTCGCCATACTTGCCGCGCCGCCCGCCTCCGCCGATATGAAGAAGGCGCAAAAGCACCTCGCCAAGGGGGTTGAGGAGTTGCAGAAGGGTAACGCCGAAAAAGGTCTTCGCGAGTTCGAGAAGGCCATCAAGGAAGAGCCGAAGCTGGCGGTAGCTCACTTCTACGCCGGCATGGCCAGCGGGCAACTGCGCAAGTACGCGCAGGCCTTCGAGCATTTCGTCGACGCCGCGGAACTGTCGCCGGGTTACGGGGAAGCACATAAGCAGGCCACCATCACGGCCTTTTACCAGGGCAAGTACGAGGATTCATGGGAGCAGGCGATCCTGGCCTCGCAAGCTGGTATCGACATGGCACAAGCGTTCACCGAGCTGCGGGGCAAGGCAGACCCACCGGCTGATTTCGAGCAGCGGCTGCAGGCCCCGCGAGTGCTGATCGGTGACGTCGACATCGAGGCGCTAACCGGTCGTGACAGCTCTTTGATCTCCGGCCGCCAAGCAGTGCGGGGAGCGGAGGACATCAAGGCCGACGAGCGCGGCGGCGGTGTGGGCGGCGACCCGGTTACCGGGGCCGCTGGAGCCGCTTCCGACCCCTTCAGCGGCGCCGACCGGATCGCCAGACCCAGGGCGCAGTTCGGGCTCCCCAGCGGGGCGTCGCTGGCGGGGCAGCTGCAGGGCGAGCTGAGCGGGGTGGCCCGGCAGTTCGGCATGGCGCTGCTTCGCTCTCCCGGGTTCGGCGTCGTGCCGAAGGCGGAGCTCGCCACCTACGTGTTGCGCATCAAGGTGGACGATGTGGGAGAAGACGAGCCACGGCTGCTGGTGGGCTTCGTCAAGCTCCTCGACCCAGAAAGCGGGGCCGAACTCTACAGCAGGCCGCTGGAGCTGAGAAACATCTCATCGGTCTCCGACCTGCGCAACGACATCGACCGTTACGTCGGCTACATGGAGCAGTGGCTGCGAGCGCAAGAGAGAAGCAAGTAGTCGCGCGCCGGCGACGAGGTCGAGCAACGGTTTCCTGTCACCATCGCGATCCGAGTGCTTCTGGTCAGGACTGCGGTGACGTTTGCGAATGGGTCTTGTGGGCGGGCCGTGCCGGTAGCTGCCAGCCGCTGTGGATGAATCGCGCGTGACCGCGACGTTGATTCGCGGCGGCACCCTGGTGCTGCCCGGCGCCGATGGACGGCTGCGTGCCGAGCCCGGGGACCTGCTGGTCTCGGGAGAACGCATCGCCGCCGTCGGCTGCGTGGGACCCATCGAGAAACCTGCCGGCGACAGCTGTACCGATGAAGCCTCCCCACCCGGCTCGAAGACGTCCTCGAGTGAGGGTAACGGCTCGTCGGCCCACGCCGCCGCCGCCACCGTCGTCGATGCCAGCGGTTGCGCCGTCTTGCCCGGTTTCGTTCAAACCCATCTTCACCTCTGCCAGACGCTGTTCCGCGGTGCCGCCGACGATCTGCCGCTGCTCGACTGGCTGTCGCAGCGCATCTGGCCGCTAGAGGCCGCCCACGATCCCGAATCGATGCGCGCCAGCGCCCGTCTCGCCGTCGCCGAGCTGCTGCTCGGTGGTACCACCGCGGTGCAGACCATGGAGACGGTGCACCACACCGAGGCGGCGCTGGAGGTGCTCGAGGAAGCCGGTATCTTCGCGGTGGCCGGCAAGTGCCTGATGGACGATCCGGAAACCTCTCCAGAGGGCCTTGTGCAGACGACGGATGCGGCGCTGCAAGAGGCCGCCGATCTGGCTGAAAGATGGGATGGGCGGGCCGGCGGCCGGCTGCGCTACTGCCTGGCGCCGCGGTTTGCCGTCTCTTGTACCGATACTTGTCTTCGTGAGGTGGGCGAGCTGGCCGTCGGCAACGGCTGGCGGGTGCATACACACGCTGCGGAGAATCGCGACGAGGTGGCGTTGGTAGAGCAACGCACCGGTTTCCACAACGTCTCCTATCTCGACTCGGTCGGCTGCACCGGCCCGGCCGTCGGCCTGGCCCATTGTGTGTGGGTGGGCGAGGAGGAGATCGCTCTGCTGGCGCGCACCGGCACCCACGTGCTGCACTGCCCGGGAAGCAACTGCAAGCTGGGATCGGGGGTGGCGCCGGTGCCGCGGCTGCTCGAGGCCGGCGTGTCGGTGAGCCTCGGCGCCGACGGGGCCCCGTGCAACAACACTCTCGATATGTTCCGCGAGATGCGTCTGGCGGCCCTCTTGCAGAAGGCACGATCGGGGCCGGATGCCCTGCCTGCCGCGCAGCTGCTCGATCTGGCGACGCGGGAGGGGGCCGCGGCGCTCGGCTGGACCGGTGAGCTGGGGGTGCTGGCGCCGGGTGCCTGGGCCAACGTCGTCCTGGTCGACTTGGAGAGGTTGCACTCGGTGCCCATCCACGATCCGATCTCGGCCCTGGTCTACAGTGCCGGAGCGGCCGACGTCCGTTCGGTGTGGCTGGCCGGCCGGCAGGTGGTCGAGGACGGAGTCCTGATTCTCTGGGATGAGGATCAGGTGCGCTGTGAGGCGCAGCGGCAGGCCGGCAAGCTGTTCGCCCGCGCCGGCCTCGCGTGAAGGCCGGCTATCCTCCGTGCCGGATGATCTCGCCGTTGACCATGTAGACGACATCCTCGGCGATGTTGGTGGCCAGGTCTGCGATGCGCTCGAGGTAGCGGGAAGCCGAAAAAAGATGCAAGGCACGCTCGATGGTCTGTGGATCGGCTTCCATCATGCGCCGTAGCTTGGCGATCAGATCGACGTTGAGGCGGTCGACCTCGTCGTCGGTTACGCAGACCTTTCTGGCTGCGGCCGGGTCGCGGCGGACGAATGCGTCGAGCGACTCGCGCAGCATGCCTAGAGTAGCCTCGGTCATCTCGTCCAGCTGCACGGGCACCGGCAGCGGAGGCAACGGCGCAAGGAAGGCAGCGCGCTCGGCGAGGTTGACCGCATAGTCGGCGATGCGCTCTAGCTCGTTGTTGGTTTTCAACACTGCCGCCACGAAGCGCAGGTCGTCGGCCACCGGCTGGTGAAGGGCGAGCAGCTTCAGACACGCTTCCTCTATCTCCACCTCACGAGCGTCGATCAGCCTGTCACCCTCGATGACTTCCGAGGCCAGTTCCGACCGCCGCTCCCTGAGAGCAGCGATGGACTTCTGTATCGCCTGCTCCACGATGGCGCCGAAGCTCAGAATGTTCTTCTTCAGCTT
>JBHHYG010000189.1:0-7197 GCA_046757445.1 Acidobacteriota bacterium | reverse complement strand
GTCGCGAGGGGGCGGAGAGGCCTGCGGCTGCAAGGCGCGCGCAGGATCGGGCGCGCAGGTGTACTCTTGCAGTACGTCGAGCATACGATCCAAGCGCAACGCCGCAGACGTGGGTCTATCCGCCACCGCAGCAGACCACCGTTGAGAAATGCAGGCTAGAGCCCGAACTTCTCAACGGCTCGCGGCGGCGCCCCTCCCGAGACCTTCACGGGCTTTACTCCCACTCGATGGTCCCCGGCGGCTTGGAGGTGACGTCGAGAGCGAGCCCGCTGACGCCGGAAACCGCTAGCACGCTGCGGCGCAACTCCTCGAGCACGGCCCCCAGCAGCTCTACCGGCCGCGCCGTCATCGCTCGCTGCGAGCGCACCGGGCGGACGACGACGAGCTCGCCGCCAGGTTCGCCCGCGGCCCCGGCGGTGGTCTTCGAACCAGCACGGAGACCATCGTGATCAGCGTTGCCGGCCAAGCCGTAGTCGAGCGACAGCGGTACGAGCACCGTCGGACACTGCCAGATATCGTCGTACAGCCCGTGGCGCCGCAGGGTTTCCATCACCAGGTGGTCAGCCTCGCGCAGCGTGTCGAGGCGCGCGCGCGTCACCGTGGCGGGCAGTGGACGGACCTTCCGCGGCGCTTTCGACCCGAGGTTCCAAATGCAGCGGTTGACGCCCGGCACCTCAGAAGTGATGAGGGACGTGGCTTGAAGCAGGACCTGCCAGGCTACCTGCCCGCTCAGCAGCACGGGATGCTCATAGGCCCTGAGGTCTGCCTTCACACCCACCGAGCGAATCGGCAACGGCAGCGCCTCGATCCCGAAACGTTGTGCGATCGGCGCCAGCTCCGACTCGATGGTCTCGAAGCCCGTACGGTCGCCCTCGCCGTCGCTGCACAGAAGCCGAATACCGAGACCCGGCCCGGGAAAGGGGTGCCGGCCCAGGACGCGGCGTGGGATGGCAAGCCGCTCGCCGAGCTCCCGCACCTCCACCTTGTAGAGCTCGCGCAGCGGCTCCACCACCCTACCTTTGGCGATCATCTGCTCGATGATCGGCACCCGATTGTGATGGGTCTTGATGGTGTCGGCTCGTCGGGTGCCGCCGGTCTCGATGGTGTCGGGGTAAATCGTGCCTTGTCCCAGAAGATGATTCTCGATCCCCAGTCGCCTGGCTTCGGCCTGGAACACTTCGATGAAGGTGTTGCCGATGATGCGGCGCTTCTGCTCCGGCTCGATCACGCCGTCCAGCGCCTCGAGGAAGACCTCGCTGGCGTCGATGAAATGGGCCTGCTCGTCAAGGCCGAGGTCGTGAAGGAGCTCGAGCACCCGGCGGCTCTCATGCTTGCGCATCAAGCCGTTGTCGATATGCAGTAGCTGCAGCCGGCCGGTACCGAGGGCTCGACCCAGGAGGGCCGCGGCCACGGTCGAGTCGACGCCACCGGAAACAAGCAGAAAGACGGACTCGTCGCCTACTCGAGCGCGGATCCGCTGCAGCTGTTCGTCGACGTAGCTCTCCATGCTCCACGAGGCGCGACAGCCGCAGATCTCCAGCACGAAGTTGGAGATCATACGATCGCCGTGCACCGTGTCGTCCACTTCAGGGTGAAACTGTAAGCCGTAGCGCCGCAGGGAGTCGGAGCCGATGGCCGCGAAGCGATGGTCGGGGACGCCATCGGCCGTCGTGCTGTAGCCGAGCTCGTCGAACTCCGGACCCACCTCGACGACGGAGTCGTAATGGCTCATCCACACCTGCTCCACCGGCCCGAGCGCTGCAAACAGGGGGTGCTCGCCGGTAAGGCGGAGGTCAGCTCTGCCCCACTCGCGGCCACCGTGGATCACCCTACCGCCGTAGTGTTTGGCGATCTCTTGGTGGCCGAAACAGAGCCCCAAAATGGGAGTGTCGAGGTCGTAGATCTCCTTGGTGTAGGCGGAGTCCTCCCCGTAGGCCGACAGGCTCGGGCTGCCGGAGATGATGATGCCCTTGTAGGCAGAGAAGGCCTCGATCGGGTCGTCGGGCTGGCGAATCTCGGCCAGCACGCCTTGGCGACGCACCTTGGTGGCGATCAAGTGGGCGTACTGGCCACCGAAATCTATGACGGCGATGGCGTCGTGGTCGTTGCGTCTACCAACGGACATGGAGAGGAATCAGCGCAGCAAGCGCGTAGCCCAGGGGGCGAGTTCAACCTGTCCCTAAGGACCCGGTCCTGCTCGCCACCCCACACGCCCCGCTGCCCAACAGATTACTGCCTATCGACGGAGAACTCGACGGAGCTTCAACCGCCCCCGAACAATCCACGCAGCCAGTCGGCGATCGGCCCGAGCAAGCCGGCGAGCCAGGCGATGAGTACGGCCCCCGCCACCACGGCTGCCCAGATCAGCACCTTCGGCAGCCCTCCCGCCTCAGGCTGAACCCGGTTGGGCTTGCAAGTGCCGCCGGGCTTGCATTCCCTCTCGAAGGGGATCGGCTTGCAGGTCCCGTGTGAGGGCTGGCACTCCTTCTCGAGGGGTGTCGGCTTGCAGGTCCCGTGCGAGGGCTGGCACTCCTTCTCGAAGGGAGTTGGCTTGCAGGTCCCGTGAGGTTTGCACAGCTCGGCCTCGTCCGCGTCTCTTTCTTGCTCGGCATGGAGTCGGCTGCGAAACGCCCGCAGGTACTCGCCGTCGATGATGCCGCCCAGGCCGTCGGTGAAAAAGTTTCCTACGGGGACGAAGCGAGAGAAAACGCACGGGTAGGCATCGCCGTCGGGGTCGACGCAAAGTCGGCCCTTCCAGCACGCCCCACACAACTCGCTCATGGGTGAAGCTTCTGGCACGTATCGTTCGCCGCGGCCAATCCCGCGAACGCGGTCGAAGCTCACCGAGGCGACCCCGAGCTCCTTCAAGAACTCTTCGGTCTCCTCGGTGTACGAGGCGTTCTCTTCCATCACGATGACGCTGGCGCGGTGAGGGATCCCCCGGTCTAAGAGTTCCTGCACCCCCGCCACCGTCCTCTGATGGCTTCCTCTTCGTCCGGTGATGGCGTCGTGGATCTCCGGGTCCGAGCAATAAAACGAAAAAGCGACCTGGACACCGTGCTCTTCAATGGTGTCGAGAAGGTCTTTCCTCAGTACTCCTGCGTTGGTGTATACCTCACAGAAGTCGAAGCCCGTGCCCGTGGCATGACGAATGAGCCGCTTGAGATCCGGGTGGATCGTCGGCTCACCGCCGATGAACTGCAACTCATGGCAACCCCTGGAGCTCGCATCGTCCATGAGTCGACACCAGTCCACCAACTGCATCTTACCGGTGAGTGGTAGAGAGGGGCTGGAGCTGACGTAGCAGTGCTGGCATCGCAAGTTGCACTTTTCTGTGATCTCCAACCACAAAAAGTCCAGCCCCGAGACAGGGCTGCGGGCACTACCCTTCGCGGACTTGAGCGTTTCAAACATGAGACCTCCCTGTGCGCGGATGGGCAGCTGTCTATCACGAAACACGAAAGTGCGCAATGGAAAACTCCAGCAACCCGCTACCGTGGGTCTATTGTGCGCTTTTGCCTGTGAGGGTTATGTTTTCATGACGAGTTCCAGGCGGCGATGCGGCGCCGATAACCCATTCACCAAACGTTCCTGGCCGGGTACGCAAGGATAATAGGTCCATGGTCGGCACCTCTCTTCTCCATTACGAGATCGTAGCGCAGCTCGGCGAAGGCGGCATGGGAGAGGTGTATCGGGCTCGCGACAAGAAGCTGAAGCGCGACGTTGCCATCAAGGTACTGCCCGAGGTCTTTGCCGGCGAAGCCGAGAGGATCGCGCGCTTGGAGCGAGAGGCACAGCTCTTGGCATCCCTCTCCCACCCTCATATCGCCACCATCTTCGGACTCGAGGAAGCCACTGGAATCCACTTTCTGGTGCTCGAGCTCGTGGAGGGGAAAACGCTGGCCGCCGTGCTGGCCGGAGGCGCACTCGAGACCATCGATGCTCTCGAGATCTGTTCGCAGGTCGCCGAGGCGCTGGAAGCGGCGCACACCAAACATGTCCTCCATCGCGACCTGAAGCCCTCCAACGTGATGATCACTCCAGAAGGAGGAATCAAGGTACTGGACTTCGGGCTCGCAAAGGCCTTCGAGCACCCAGGGGAGTCCGCGGATCTAGCCCAAGCTCCCACCGAGGGCTCGACGCTGAGCGGAGCCCATGTACTGATAGGAACCGTCCCCTACATGAGCCCGGAGCAGATCCGAAGACAACAGCTAGACAAGCGCACAGATATTTGGGCCTTCGGTTGCGTGTTGTTCGAGACAATCTCGGGACGTGCAGCTTTCGCTGAAAAGACGATCTCCGACACGATGGCGGCGATCCTCCGGCAAGAGCCCGATTGGGACCTTTTGCCGGAGTCGACACCGCCGACAGCAGTGGCGTTGATTCACCGATGTCTGCAGAAAGACGCGCACCATCGCCTCCACGATATCGCCGACGCACGCATCGAGCTCCAGGAGGCACGGGGCGAAGTCGGCGGCAACGGAGCACCCGTGGCCGCTGGCCCCGCAGTGGCGACACCGCGAACGAGGCAGCTGCGATTCTGGCAGCTATTCGCGGCGGCGGCCCTGACGATTGCCCTGGTGCTCGGGATTCGGCAGGTCGGCTGGCGCGGCCAACCGCAGCCGGTGCGCCGAATACCCATGGCCATCCCGCCGGAAATCATACCCAGCGTCGGCTATGCACCGATCTTGGACATCTCACCGGATGGACAGAGCGTCGTTTATACCGCCAGCCAGGACGGAGATACCATCTTGTATCGGCAGTCCCTCGACGCTCTTGAACCGAGCAAGATCGCCGGCACCCAGGCCGCTTATTCTCCGTTCTTCTCTCCCGATGGCAAGTGGATTGCCTTCTTCGATTGGGAAAGCCGCAAGTTGAAGAAGGTGCCGCTGGCTGGCGGCGAGCCGACGGTCATCTGCGATGCAAAAGACTTTTATGGAGGCGTTTGGGGACCAAACGGCACCATACTACTTTCTGCGCCGTACTCGGGAATCTACCGTGTCCCCGACTCTGGTGGTTCACCCGTGCTCCTGACTCGACTGGATCGTGGCGACGGCGAGCTGGGTCACGATTGGCCCGACTTCCTACCGGGCGGGAAACAGGCGCTCTTTACGATCTTTCGAGGCGGCAGGTACGACGACTCGAGCATCGCGGTCGTCTCCTTCGAGACCGGCCAGGTACGGTCTCTGCTCGAAGGCGGATACTTTCCACACTACGCACCCAGCGGCCATCTGCTATTCGTGCAGGGAGGCTCGCTCGTCGCGGTGCCCTTCGATCTGGAGACACTCGAGCCACAGGGGGATCCGATCGAGGTGATCGGGCAGATGAGCACGAACTCGGTAGTCGGCTACGCTGACTTCGCTTTCTCCGATTCAGGCTCTCTCGTCTACCTTTCCGATGAACTGAGCTTGCAGGACTTCGCCCTTGTATCGATCGATTCGGAAGGCACACGGAAAGAGCTAGCTCCCGAAAGGCGCCCCTACGCATCCTTGAGAATTTCACCCAACGGTGGCCAGGTGGCGGTGGGAGTGGCTGACCGGGAGTTCGATATCTGGACCTACGACTTGGAACGCGGCGGAGCATCGCGGTTGACCTTCGATCCGAGCTGGGACGGATATCCAGTTTGGACGCCCGACGGCCGGCGGATCGCCTTCGCCTCCGAACGGGACGGCGGCATTCAGCTGTTTGTGAAATCGGCGGACGGCAGCGGCACAGCGGAACCGTTGGTGAGAAGTGAATATGCCAAGTACCCGAGCTCTTGGTTACCCGACGGCTCTTTCCTGGTCTATTCGGAGCAGCAACCGGAGAGCGGATCGGACATATGGATCCTTCCAGTGAAGGACGGCGGCGACCCGCAGGTTTTTCTCCGCACGCCCTTCGCCGAGGGAAGCGCCATGATTTCTCCGGATGGGAAATGGGTTGCCTATCAGTCGAATCAGACGGGCCAGTGGGAAGTTTACGTCCGACCGTTTCCGGAGGGGAAACCGAAGGTGAAAGTATCGACTGAAGGCGGTTACTCGCCACGTTGGTCGCCAGATGGCAGGAGGCTCTTTTATAGAAGAGCCGGGCAGTTCATCGCCGTCGAGGTGAAGAGCGAGCCGACCTTTTCGGCCGGCTTGCCGCGGCCGCTCTTCGAGGGACCCTATCGTGGCGCCTACGACGTCGGTAAGGGCAGCCGGCCCTTCGTGGGTGTGATCGAAGCGGCCGGGGAAGGCTCCACCGCCAGGATCAACCTCGTGCTCAACTGGTTCGAGGAGCTAGAGCGTCTCGCCTCCAGATGAGCTGCTTTGAAGGTGAGAGTTACTCGACATCGAGGCCGAGGCTGCTGCGGGCCTGAGCTTCGGTAAGGGTGAAGGGCTGCAGTTTCTGGCGCAGCGCCGTGGGCAGGGGACGAGGCCTCATGGTGTCGCGCGAGACACAGACCAGCACCTCGTGTCCGATCGCAGCGAGTTTCTCGACCCCAAGGTGCAGGACGTCGAAGTTGATACGAATGGAGCTGTTCCCGAAGCCGGTGAAGTAGGCAGCGACGCGCAACCGGTCATCGAGACGGGCCGGGTACTTGAAGTCACACCGCAGGTGCGCCCGCGGTAGCCAGATGTCGAAGCGGTCGAAAACCTCACCGTACGGCAGTCCGGCCGCCCGGAAGATCTCGGTTTCGGCGATCTCGAAGAAGCGCACATACGCACCGTAGAAGATGATTCCCGCGCGGTCGACATCCGACCAGCGAACGTACTCTTCGATGAGGAATGGCTCTTGTTGCATGATCAAGGCTCGTGAGGTGTGTTGAAAAGCTCCGAGGATACCGCAGGCTAGATGGGGGCAATCTCGATTGATCATCGCACGCACGCGATCCCTGGCGCGAACCGTGCCGCCGGCGCTCTTGTGTCACTGGAGACGTATGAGTATGATTAGGGTAGGATTACATTCATACTTGGGTAGGCATGTCGGATGTCCCGCACTGCGAAGATCTCTATCAGCCTCCCCGCCGACATTCTGGAGGTCGCGGAGCGGGAGCGTGGCGCCACCGGCGAGAGTCGCAGCCAGTTCTTCCGGCGTGCCGTCGAAACGCTGCTCCGGCAAGAGCAGCAACGCTTGGCCGCGCAGCAATACATGGCCGGCTACGTCGCCGAGCCCGAGACCCCGTACGACACGGAGACCATCGACCAGGCCAGTCGGTCTACCCTGGGTGAGGAGCCC
>JBHHYG010000188.1:0-7200 GCA_046757445.1 Acidobacteriota bacterium | reverse complement strand
ACATGAGCACCTTGCCGATGGGCGGGCCAAGCGACTTCCGAAGGCTGGCGAGCCACAGCTGGACCCTACCGAGCCGGGCCACGTCGTCACCCTCCCCGGCCGGCCGGGGTGCGGGCGCAGCGACTTGCCGGTGGCTCATCTCGGTGTCGCCCACCACCTCGAAGCGAAGGAACCTGGCGGCGAGCATCGGCAGCACTGTCAGCGACACCACCAGCGAGGCGGCCAGCGCGAAGGTCACCGTCCATGCCTGCGGCGAAAAGAGCTGGCCGGCAACGCCATGGACGTAGGCGATGGGAAGGAAGACGGCGATGGTGGTGAGGGTCGAGGCGGTAACCGCCATGGCCACCTCATTGGTGCCGTCGATGGCCGCAGCGTGCGGCGCCGCACCGAGCTGCCGGTGACGGAAGATGTTTTCGAGCACCACGATCGAGCTGTCCACCAACATGCCGACGCCGAGTGCCAGACCTCCCAGGGTCATGATGTTGAGGCTGATGCCGACGAAATAGCAGAGCACGAAGGTGGCGATCAGCGACACCGGAATCGAGATGCCGAGCAGCACCGGATTGCGTGGATCCTTGAGGAACAGGAAGAGCACACCGAAGGCGAAGAGCCCGCCGAGGGCAATGTTTTGCGCGACGCTGTGGATGGCTTCGCGGATGAAGGTCGCATTCTCGAAGGCCACAGCGAGGGTCAAGTCCGGATACTGTGCGCGCAGCTCGTCGAGGGCCACCTCGGCCGCCTCGACCGCCTCGACGGTGTTGGAGCCGGCTTCCTTATAGACCAGCACACCGACCGCTGGTTCGCCGTTCAGCAACGCCCCGGCCAGGCGCGGCCGCGTACCCTCGAAGACCGTGCCGATATCTGACACCCGCAACAGGATCCCCCTCGGATCGTTGCCCACGGGCACGCTGGCGATCTCCTCGACGCGGCCGAACTCGCCCAACACGCGCACAGAGTAGCGAAAGGCACCTTGAAGCACCGTGCCACTCTGCGAGCTGCGGTTGGCCGTTGTCAGCCGGTTCAGTACGTCGGCAACGGTGAGTCCGTAGAGCGCCAGACGATCCGGATCGAGCTGGACCTGGATCTCACGCTCCGCACCGCCGGTCGCTTGCGCCCCGGCCACCCCCTGCACTTGTTCGAGTCGCGACACCACCACCGACTCGACCAGCTGACGCAGCTCGCTGAGGGCACCGGCGCTCGCCACCGCCACTCCCATGACCGGCTCGCTGCCCGGATCCCAGCGCAGGACCGCCGGACGATCTGCGCTTTGCGGCAGCCGCTCGACGATCTGATCGACTGCCTCCCGCACGTGCAGCGCCGCCAGGTCGAGATCGACTCCCCAGGGAAAAGCTACCGTGATAACCGACATCCCCTCCCGCGACACCGAGGTCAGCCGCTGCAATCCCGCCACTCTGCTGACGGCATTCTCCAGCTGTACGGTGACGAGTCGCTCGATCTCGACGGGTGCGAGGCCCGTCGCCCGCGTCATCACCGTGATCCTGGGGGTGGAGATTTGCGGCAACAAGTCGACGGCCAAGCCCTCGTAGGAAACCGAGCCCAGCAGCAGCACCGCGATGCAGACCATGGTGGTAGCCACAGGTCGGCGAACGGCGACGCCGGCGACCGACATCGGCTCAACCGCGACCATCACGGCAAAGAGACATCCTCGTCAGGGCCTTTGCGGGACGCGGTCGTCGGCGCCTTCCGAGGGCTTCTGCACGCTGACCGGTGTATCGTGCGCGAGGGTGAAGTGACCCCCGGTCACCACCACGTCGCCGGCCGACGCCCCGGCGAGCACCTCCACCCAGTCGGCATTCTCACGGCCCTTCTCGATATACTGCCACTGGGCCCGGCCGTCCCTGATGATGAAAACCAGCGGCCGTTGATTACGCAGCAGCACCGCCGAGGCGGGCACCAGCAACCGATCCTTGAAGATCTCGGTGTCCAGCGTCACCTGCGCAAACATCCCCGGCTTCAGACGACCGTCTGCGTTCGACAAGCTGACGGTGACGGAAAGCGACTTCCGTTCCTTGTCGACGACGGGACTGATCGTCTCGATGGTGCCGTAGAAGGTTTCTTCCGGATAGGCAGTGAACGTGACCTCGGCGCGGCGTCCAACGTGCACCCTGCCGATCTCCGACTCGATGACCTCGACGCGCAGGCGGATGGGATCGGCGTCCACCAGCAACAACAAGTCGGTTCCGGGGCTGACCTGTTGGCCGACGACCGGCCAGCTGCCACCGCTGGCCCCCCCGACTGACTCGATGCCCGCCACCTGACCGGCAAAGGGGGCGGTGATGCGGGCGCGGCGCAGATTGAGCTCCGCCATTTCCAACCCCACACGCTGGGCGGTGAACTCCGCCTGGGCCGAGAAAAGATCCTCGCGGGTAATCGACTTCAGTCGCTGTTCCAGATTGGGCTGCTCGCGAATGGTCTGGTAGCCCTCCTGCGAAATCATTCTCTGGAGAAAGCTGGCCGCGCTTTCTCCAGACTCGGTAGGCCGGCCGGCGACGCTGTCCTCGTCACCGGGGACGATCAGCTGATCGTTGGCGAATCTCATCACCCTGTTGATCATCGCCTCCTCGGCCTGATCGCGCCTCAGGGCAAGCTCGGTATCATCGAGGGCGATGAGGAGTTGGCCGGCCTCAACCTTCTGGCCCTCGGCAACGGCGATCTGCTCGACCTTCCCGCCCACCTCGGCAGCAACCTTCAGCAAGCGCACCGCCTCGGCCGTGCCGGTGGCGGTGATCTTCATCACCAGGTCACCGCGAACCGCCTCGGCCGCCGTAACCGGCACCGTCAGCGCCGCCGGAGCTCGGAAGGAGCCCTGGGTAGCGGATTCGGAGGCCGCCGCCGGCCCGTCAGCGCCGTCACCACCAGCAGGAGCGAGGAAATACCCTGCCAGGACCACCAGCGCGACGACGGCGAGGCTGCCGATGTAGAGCCCTGCCCGGTTCATCGGTCCTCCAGTTCCTCGAGCCCTGCGTGCGGCTCACTCAGGGAGCGCCAGATGCGGCGCACATGGCAGAAAGCCTGCCTGCTTCCAGCACGGGCGCGCTCCGCCAGCAAGTAGAGTACAGGAATGACCGTCAACGTAAGTAGGGTGGCGGCGCTGAGACCGCCGATCGTGGCCAGGGCGAGATCGGACCAAATATCCTGGCTGCCAGCCGAGATCCCCTCGCCGGATTTCACCAGCACCAGAGGTAACAAGCCGCCCACCGTGGTGATCGAGGTCACCAAGATCGGCCGCACCCGTTCGGCCGACCCGTTCACCAGGGCATCGAGCAGCTGCTGGCCCTGGCGGCGTCGCAGGTTGACATGATCGACGAGAATGATGGCGTTGTTGACGACGATGCCACCGAGAAGCACCACACCGATGGCGGCGGAAGGCCCGAAGGAGTTGCCGGTGAAGTAGAAGATCAAGAAAACTCCGATGAGCGACATCGGCACCGATAGCAGCACGATGAAGGGCTGAACCAGCGATTCATACAGCGATGCCAGCACCATGAAGATGATGATCAGGGCGGCGACGGCAACATCGCGGATCTGGGTCTTCTCCTCGCCCGTCAAGAAGAACCCCTCGGGTATCTTGGCCGTATAGCCGGGTGGCAGCTCGATGGCGTCGAAGATGGCCTGCTGGTAGTTGGCTCGGGCGCGGCTCGAGCCGCGGTATTCCCACTGTACCCAGCGGTCATAGCGCTGGTCCTCACGGGTGATAACCCCGGGGATCGGCCTCACCAATACCTCGAAGACGTTGGCCAGGCGGATGCCATTCCCCGTTGCGCCAAGGGCCGGCGAATCGAGGATGTCGCGCAGCGTGCGGCGATCGACGCCCTTGAGTTTGACCTGAAAATCCCATTCCCGCGGCCCGACTCGCACCCTTCCCAACCCCGTATTGCCTTGCAAAAGGGAACTGAGCTGGGCAATCACCCGATCGACGGTGAGCCCATTCAGGGCCAGTTGCCGGCGGCGCACCCGCAGCATCAGCTCCGAGCCGATGCTGCGATAGAGACGGCCTCCCGAGGTGACCACGGCTTCCTGTACGCGTGCGTTGCGCAGCGCCATGCGTGCGATTTTGTCACCGTACTCCCCCAGCTTCTCGTAGTTGTAGCCGAGCAGCTGGATGCGGGAATTGTAGCTCGGTCCGTATCCGAAGCCGCCGCTGCTGTAGCCAGTCGGGTCGAAGCCGTAGACACCAATGCGAACCCCTGCATAACCGGTCGCCATACCGATCAGCTCGTCCTTGATCAGCAGCGGGTAGGCGGTGCGCTGGATCGCGGGCGGGAAGGTCACCACCAGGTTGGCATTGTCCCCCCTGACCGACACCTCCACCCGCTCGATATTCGGCAGCCCGAGAACATAGTCCTCGAAGCGCTTGAGCTCGGAGTCGGCGAGGCCCGGCTCGGAGCCGGGCGGCAGGGTCAACGACACGATGAGACGGTCACGTCCGCCGCCAAAGCCACGGAAGCCGCCACGGGGCACGTTGTCCCGGAACAGCGAGTAGGAGAGATAGCCGATGATTGCCACCGCTGAGAGGATCAGCCAGGGGTGGCGCAAACCCCAGCCCAGCGCCGTTCGGTACCGCCGGCCCGGGTTACGACCGAGGCGCGGAGCGCGCACCACCCAGCCACGCCCGGCGGCCGCCGGCATCAGGGTCAACGCCACCAGCAGCGATGCAGCCAGCGCGAAGGTCACCGCCAACGCCAAGGGCAAATAGTAGTCGCGGAGACGTCCCTGGAAGAGGGCAAAGGGGAAAAAGACCCCGATGGTGGTGAGCGTTGCCGCCACCACGGGTACCACCACCTCGGCGGTGCCGCGCTCGGCGGCGAGCTGCCGGGGCAGCCCCGACTCCCGGTAGCGAACGATGTTCTCCAGCACCACCACAGCGTTATCCACCAGCATGCCGAAGGCCAGGGCCAGGCCGGTCAGGGTGAGCAAGTTGACGGGGACGCCGAAGTGGTAGAGGGCGATGATGGTCAGCGACAAGGCTGCCGCCAGGGTGGCGAACAGGAACAGCGGCGTGCGGAGGTCGCGCAACAACAGCACCAGCAGGCCCCCGACCAGGATGAGGATGATCACCAGCCGGCGGCCCAGCAGCGCCAGCTCCTCTCTCAGCTCGGCCGCCTGATCGTACAAAACCTCGACGCTGATCTCCTTCGGAAAGCTCGCTTGCAGGGCCGCCATGCGCCGCCGCACGGCCCGCGCCACCGTCAGCACGTCACTGCCCGGCCGGCGGGTGATATTCAGCGTCACCCTCTGTTCTCCGTCGACGCGGGTATAGTCAGGAACCGCCTCGTAGGCCGGAGCGACGGTGCCGACGTCGGAGAGGCGGACGATGGAGCCCCCCACCGTGGCCAGCGGCAGCGCCAGCAGCGTCGCCAGATCTGAAACGGCGTCATCGACCCTCACCGTATAGGCCGTCCCATCCATCTCCACCTGACCGATAGGCCAGCTTTCGTCCAGACCGTTAATGGCGTTTCGTACCGACTGCGGCGCCATGCCATACAGCTCGCAAAGCTCCGGATCAAGGGTGACCCGCAGGTGCGGATCCATGCCCCCGAAAACTTCCACCTGGGCGACGCCGTCGATGGCGGCTAACGGAACCTGCAGCTCTTCCTGCGCCCAGGCGCGCAGCTCGTTGAGGGGCGCGGGAGACTGCAACATATACTCGATGAACCGCCCGCTCTGGAACGCCTGGAAGTTGCGAGGTATGTACTGGGTAACCTGGGAAGGCAAGGTGCCGGGAGGGAAATCGGGGCGCAGCAGGGCTAGCCGGTCGGCCAGCTCGAAGACGGCGAGATCGAGGTTGACCTCCTCGATGAACTCGATCACTACTCTAGAGCGACCCCGCTCGGAGGTGGAACGCACATGACGAACATCGGGTAGAGTGACTGCCAGCGATTCGATCGGGCTGGTAATCAGCGCCTGCACGGACTCCGGAGCGGCCATCCCCCAAGAGGTGGTGACATGAAGCTCAGGGTAATCGCCGCTGACATCGACCTCGATGGGCAGATTCACCCACGCCGCCGCGGCCAGCAGCGCTACCCCCACATAAAGCATGGACACGGCCACCGGACGACGGACTGACTGCCGGATCAGTCCACGCAACGAGAATCTCCCCTGGTCCCCTACCCTGTTGCAACCGCGCAACACTTCACCAAGCCATCCTATACGCTGCCTGGGCGCCATGCTATAGGGATGCCGCTGCCGTCACTCGTCTGCCGGTACCTGCTACCCTGCTGACACCATGGCGCTTACCCAACCCATAGCCCGTGCGCGATGGGAGTGTAACCCCAACATCGGAGCAGGGCCGCAAGGCCCGGCCGACGGCAGCTCCCCCTGAGATGAGCTGGCCACCGCCGCCAGCTTGTCGCCGGGTGGTGCTGGCGATCTTCGGCCTCGCCCTCGCCCTGCACGTTAGCATCAGCCTGCTGGCCCTGTCGGCCGGCCTCAGCATCAGGGCATCGGTGATCGTCGCCGAGGTGGCCGCGCTGCTGGGTCTGTCGGTGTGGGTCGCCGGCCGCCTGGGGCTTTCATTGCAGGCCGCCTTCGCCCTGCGCCGCGCTGCCAAAGTTCACTGGCTGATGGCCGTGGTCGCAGTCATCCCCCTGCAGGTGGCCGGGGGGGCCATGCAACAGGTCATCCTCGACGCATGGCCCCAGATGAGAGAGCTGCTCGCGCGCAGCATGCAGGAGCTGACGCGAACCGATTCACTCGCTGACCGGGCCATGCTCTTGCTGGCAGGTGTAGTGGTGGCAGCGATTTGTGAGGAGGTGCTGTTCCGGGGCCTACTCCTGCAACTACTCGCTAGGCACAGCGGCTGGACCTCTGCCATTCTCCTCGACGGCCTGCTCTTTGCGGCCTTCCACCTGGAGCCGGTGGGCTTGATTCCGAGGACCGCCGTGGGCGTCTTTCTGGGATTATTGGTCTTCCGATCAGGATCTCTATATCCGGCGATGGTGGCCCATGCGACCTTCAACTTCACCGGGTTGTTCCTGATTCCCATGCTGCCCGACGCCGTCTGGGAGCAACACCCTGTACAATCCGGCGCTGGCGCCACCGTTCTGTTCTTCGGCTTGCTGCTACTTTACTTGCAGCTGTCGCGGGCCACCCCGCCCTCCGACCGCAGACCGACTTCTCCCTAGTAGCCCGCATTTCTCAACGGGTCGTGAAGCGAGCGGGCGCAAGGGCCGCGAGGAC
>JBHHYG010000187.1:0-7217 GCA_046757445.1 Acidobacteriota bacterium | reverse complement strand
TCGTCGGCGGGAACCACGTCCATGTGCTGCAGCAAGACCACGGCGCCGCCGCGACTACCATCACCCCGTAGGCGCGCGTAGAGATTGCCCCTGTTGGGAGCGCTCTCGAAGATCTCGTGTTCGATGCCGGCTTCCTGAAGGAGTCCGCCTAGGAAGCGGGCGGCGCGAATCTCGTTGCCTGGTGGGTTGCTGGTATCGATCCGCAGGTAGGTTTGCAGCAGCTTCACCGCCTGCTGGCCCAGTTCTTCCCGGTCAACGGCTTGGAGTTGCTGTGCGGCCTGGACCCCCGGCACCAGGCCCCCCGAGCCCAGTAGCAGCAATGCTGCAGCGGTCAAAATCCATGCGGCTGCGGCAGAACGCTTCCGAACGGCGTGGAGGGATCTCATCGTGGTCCTCCTGCTAGCCCGCATATCTCAACGGTTTGCTGCTGCGGGCGCGGGAAAGAGCGCGCTCGCTGCGTTGCGCTTGCTCTGGCTCCTCGACGTATTGTCAAATACGTCTCCGGTGCCCTCCCGGCGCGCGCCTTGCGCCCGCACCCTTTCCCACGCCCTCGCGACGCAACCCGTTGAGAAATGCGGGCTAGCTCGCAGTAGCAGGGTGGTGAGACATTCGGGCTAGAACCGACTCATCCACACTCCTTGCCTGCGCCTGGGAACCCAGGCACGATACCGCGTTTCCTTGGAACCTGCGAATGCACCCCGGCATCTGACTCCCCGGCTGCATGCCTACACGCGCACGATCGATGTGCGGTACCCTACCCATCACGCGGGACCTACCAGGTTGAAGTTCAGACGTCGGCTCCATCGGTCGACGAGCCGGAAACTCAGCATGAAGCGCTTTTTCCCGATTCTCGTCTTCTTGGTCATCGCTCTGGGCGCCGCCGCTTTCTTCGCCTTCCAGGGCAACTGGCTGAGCTCCGAGCCCCAGATCAGCAGTACCCGCTACGACGCCGATGCCGACGGCGCTGTGGAGTTGGTTCGCTGGAGAGTGGGGGATTCCATGGCGCTCTGGCGCTGGGATCGCGATGGTGACGGCAACCCTGAACTGATCGCCTACGATGTCAGCGAGGGAGCCGACGGTAGCATCCACCCTGCCGGCAAGATCACCGCCTGGGATTGGGGCGGTGACTCCCTCCTCGACGAAGGCGAAGTGCCTGCGGCGGCGCAGGAGCTATTGCAACGGCAGACGGTGACGGCATCACTGGCCGCTCCCCCCAGCGGCGAGCTGGCCCTGGTGGGACCGCGGATCAAGGCACTGGTCGAGCGGATCCGTGATGGCTATGACGACTGGAGACTGTCGGGCTTTCGCATGCCGATCGTCGGCGCTTCCCTGCCCGACCTGGACAGCCTCTTGCCGGGCGCACGGCGAACCTATCGCAACGGTGTGCACCAGGGATTCGACATGATGCCCGGACACGTCGGCGTGCCTACAGGCTACAGCGCCCCCGTGGTTGCCGCCAAAGACGGCAACGTCATCCGCGCCGACATCGACTACAAAATGCTCACTCCCCAGGAGTACGCGCAGTCGATCGCCACCGCCAAAGCCAGCGGCAGCACCTCTCGCGAGATACTCGATCGGCTGCGTGGCCGACAGGTTTGGATCGACCACGGCAACGGCATCATCACCCGATATTGCCATCTCTCCGGGGTCGCCGCCGGGATCGTCAAAGGCACACATGTGCAGGCCGGCGACATCATCGCCTTCGTTGGCAACTCCGGCATGGAGGCCGGAGCAAACGGCACGCGCGCCAACGCTCACCTTCACTTCGAGTTGTGGATCGACGATCGCTACCTTGGCGAGGGAATGCGTGTCGATCCTCTACGAGCGCTGGCGCGCCGCATCTTGGGACTCGGCGAGGCGCCAGGATCATCCTAGTTCGGGCTAGGTGGCTCGCACGCCGACCAGATAGAGCAACGAAACCAGCAAGGCACCGAAGACCACCACCACCACAAACATGGCGACCGTCGGAATGGCCACCGTTGCAATGGCTTTGGCGCGATCCAGCGTGTAGACACGCTCCAGCACGACCACGGTCACGACCAGCAGCCAGAACCAGGCGAGCCAAAAGAGAAGCAACATGTTGAGCCCCGGGATGACGTTCACCCAGAGCAGGATATGAGCGAGGCTGAAGGGCCGAAAGAAGGCTAGAAAGTCACCCTCGGCCTTGAAGGCCTGCGTCGCCAGCAGATGAAAGACGCCGGCGCTGATGAATGCCGAGACGATAGCGAAAACGGGGAAGGCGATGAGCCCGAACGGCCTGTAGGTGCCGATCGAGGTGGCGACTCCCGCCAGCGCGATCACCACCAGCCCCATGGTGAAGGCATTGTGGTCGCCGGCGGCATCGTCGATAGCGTGGGTCTTGAGTTGGACGATCTCGAGGGCGTCCTTGACGTACCCCGCGAAAGACTCGATGGGATTTTCTTTGACAGCCTCTTGATCGTCCATGACCCTCTCCCGACACTCGGCCGCCCAGTGTCACGGCTGTAGCCTTCTTGTGCCCGAAACAGAGAGGCCAAGAGCGGCCATCAAATCAACCTCTTGTTTCAGCCACGCTACGCACCCGAGTCTATTCTGCCATCTCGGGAGCGGTCAATCTTCAGCCGACAGTAACCAGATAGAGCCAGTTGGCAACGATGACCGCCAGCAACAGGCCAGCGCCCAACCGTCGTGAGAAGACAGACCATCGTGGCCGCCGCCAATCACCGACGACGACGGCGGCGGCCCAAGGCACATAAACCAGCAGGCCGACGCCCGCCATCCCTATGAGGGGGTTGAAGCCGAGAGCAAGCTTCCAGTCGCCGCGCGCTGCGGCAACGACAGCTCGAGTGCCGCCGCAGGTGGGACAGGGTACGCCGGTGAGGGAGCGCATCGGGCAAGCCAGCGACACCGTCTGGCTCCACAGCGGATAGGTCCATGCCAGCAGCAGTGCCGCCACACCGACCCATACGCCCAGCAACTCCAGATCGCCGGCCGCGGCCCGATGTTCCGGCACGGCGCCAGAGGAATGGATCTTCTCGGTCACGGTTGAGCACCCCCCAGAAGAATGGAACTGATGCCGACCAGGACAAGAAGCAAGAAGAAGCAAAAGCAACTGAGCAGAACGGGAATCAGCACCGCGGCCGCGGCACGGCCCATCGGCACTTCCTGCGCATGGTGCAGCCCGATGATCTGCACCACCAGGCCCCAGAACACTGCGATGAACGCACCGCAGATGGGCAGGACATTGAAGAGATTGACAGCCCAGGAGTAGGAGAACACCCGCACCGTGGTCTCGAACTGCCGCGGCGCCCCTCCGAACAACATCAGCAGCAGGTGGGCGACGCCGGCACCGAGAGCTATGGTGACAACGACAATCAACGGCGCAACCAGCGCGAACCACACTTCGACGGCATTGCGAGCAGCTGCCTCCGCGGTGCCGAGCCCTGTTCCCGCCGCCAACAGACTGCGTACCAGCATGCCCCAGAATTGCCCGATCCAAATACTGACGGTGCCAACCACGAGGGCGAAGATCATAGGATCCGCCCAGCCGCCGCTTTGCCGCATGCTGCGGAAGGCCATGACGGGCGAGAAGAGCACCTGTACGACGGTACGGGTCAGGCCAACGGCTAGGCCAAGATCATCCCGCCTCTCCCACGGCAAGCCAGGGCGCACACCAACCTGACCATCGCTTTCCAACGAGCTCGGCTCGAAGCTCATCTCACCTGCTTCTATAAACTGAAGCACAGCTACAGTGCTTCCCGTCTTGTTCGGGCAACCGCGGCCATGATACGGTGCAGCGGTTCTTTTAGAGGTCTTCGTGCCTTCTGTCAAAGCACGCCCTGAAGCGAATCCCCGGCGACAAGAACACCGCAGGTGACCTTACACGATGCGTAAACTGAGCAAAATAAGCCTCCTGGTTGCCCTTGTTCTTCTTACCGTAGGTGCTGTGACCTATGGTCCACAGCTAGCCTCGGCGACCGGCGATTTCGGAACCCGTATCGACGTTCTCACCCGGATGTTGCAGATCATCCAGCGCAATTACGTCGACGACGTGGGAGTCGACATGCTATTCGACAACGCCATCCATGGTGTGCTCGAAAACCTCGACCCACACTCGCGCTTCATCTCCGCCGAGGAATACCGCGCCATGCAGGAGCAATATCGGGGTGACTACGCGGGCATCGGCATTTCCTTCGACCTGTTCGATGGCGTGATCACCGTCCTCGACGCCCTCGACGGCGGCCCCTCCAAGGCGTTGGGGTTGCGCCCCGGCGATCAGATCATCCGTATCAATGGGGAGGATGCCACCCACACCAACTACGACGAGGTCTACGACAAGCTGCGAGGACCCCGCGGCACCCAGGTGCAGGTGACGGTCCAGCGGCCGGGTCTCGACGAGATGCTCGAATACACCATCACCCGGGGACAGGTGCCGATCGCCGCCATCTCCTTATCGACCATGATTCGCCCGGATGTCGGCTATGTTCGTCTGGGGACCTTCTCACAAAAAGCCGCCGACCAGCTCGAGGAGGCTTTGGAAGAACTTGAGTCCGAGGGCATGAAGCGCCTTATCTTCGACCTGCGCGGAAACGGCGGCGGGCTGATGGTGCAGGCCCTCCGCATCACCGACAAGTTCCTCACCGGGGGAAAGACGATCGTCACCACCCGGGGCCGCACTCCTAGCAGCAACAGCGACTCGTCGTCCAGCGATCGCGGCACGCACCCGACGGTACCGATGATCGTGCTCGTCAACCGCGGTTCGGCGAGTGCCTCCGAGATCGTCTCCGGTGCCCTGCAGGACTGGGATAGGGCCTTGATCGTCGGCGAGACCACCTTCGGCAAGGCGCTGGTTCAGAACCAGTTCCAGTTCAAGGATGGCACCGCCCTGTTTCTGACCATCGCCCGCTACTACACCCCCAGCGGTAGGCTCATCCAGCGCCAGTACAAGGGCAAGGACTTTGCTGATTACTACACCGCGGATGCCAACGAGAATGACCTGGACAAGCTGGAAATCGAGGCCCACGCCCCGCTCGAACAGCTCGAGTCTCCCGAGACCCAGGGCTTGACGCCGCCACCACTCAGCACCGAGGAGCGTCCCGTCTACCATACGGCCGGCGGCAGGGTCGTTTACGGTGGCGGCGGCATTCATCCCGATATCCAGATCGAGCCGACACGTGTGTCCGGCTTGGCTGCCGCCTTTTACCGCTCGCCTCTGCGCTTCTACTTTCGCTTCGCCGTCGATTACGCCGCCGATTACGCCGCCGAGCTGCCGGTCGACTTCGAGGATTACCAGGAACAATTTCAGGTGACCGACGCGCTGATGGAGAAATTCGTTGCCTTTCTACGCAAACCCGGCCTGCTGGCAACCCTCGAGACGGCCGGGATCCCCGTCGACGACGAGGCCCTGAAGAACGCCTGGGAGGACATGCGCGTCTATCTGCAGGCCGATATCGCCGCCAGCATCTGGGGGCAGGAGCGCGGGCGGGAGATCCTGATCGAGCACGACCAGCAGGTCCAACAGGCGGTCGACCTCTTTCCCCAAGCAGCCAACCTGCTGAGCCTCGAGAAGAAGGCCAGCTGAGACCTCGAGCTGGCCCTTCCGGGAGCTGCTGCACCCGCGAACCGGCGCGCGCCTTGTCGGCGCCGGCCTCTCGGCGCCATCGCGATGTAGCGCGATGAGAAATGCGGGCTAGGTGCGTAGTTATCTCTTCGACAGCACATCGTAGAGCTCGGGACGGCGATCGCGCAGGAAGGGTCGACGCTGTCGGCTCTCGACCACCTGTCGGCGATCGACCTCGACCACCAGCAGCTCTTCTTCCTCACCAGCGCGGGCGATCACCTCACCGGCCGGATCGACGGCGAACGAGCGGCCCGCGAAGGTCAACAGGGGCTCCTTACCGACCCGATTGCAGCAGGCGATGTAGACGCCGTTGGAGAAGGCGGCGCCGCGCATCTCGGTCTCGTAGCCCTCGAAGGGATCATCGGTGGTGCCGGCGAAGGGGCTGAGGATGATCTCGGCGCCGCCGATGGTCAGGGCCCGGAGCTGCTCCGGGAAGTGCCGGTCGTAGCAGATCGCCAGGCCCAGTGGTCCGGCGGCGGTCGCGTGCACCGCGAACCCACCATCACCCGGCCAGTAGTAATAGCGCTCGTTGAAGCCAGGCTCCTCGGCGATATGCACCATGCGGCTGACCCCCACCAGGCTGCCATCAGCGTCGATCACCGGCGAGGCATCGTAGTGGCGGCCCGGGCCGGCGAGCTCGAAGAGGTTCACCACTACGACGATGCCGTGCCGGTCGGCAAGCTCTTGAAACGCTTCGGTGATCGGCCCCGGGATGGGTTCCGCCCAGGAGAAGTAGCGCGGCTCAGCGCGATGTTGCGGGAAGAAGGGATGAAAGGCCATCTCGGGAAAGCAACACAAGGTACAGCCGGCCTCGGCGGCTCGCTCTACCCACTGTAAGCCCCGCTCGACATTGGCGCTGATCTCCTCTCCCGCGGCCACCTGCGCGAGGCCGAGGCGCAAGATATTCCGATCGTCTGCCTCATCGCTCATCTTGGCGTTTCTCCTTTGCTCCCTGCCGCTGCTCCCTGCCGCTGCCGCCGGCGCCACCACAGCACCGCCGCCAGCAGCGGCGCCAGGGTCATCATTTCCACCGTCACCGCCCACAAGTTGTGCAAAGTGAAGAGGCTGGCGACGAAGGTGAACGGGCCGATGGCACCTCCAAGCTTGTCGACATGGCGGAACCAGGGCCACAGTTGCACGCTGCCGCTCCATACCGGCCACAGCAACGGCACCCCGAACGGTGCCCGGAAATCCTCGGTCAGGGTGTCCAAGAAAATGTGCGAGGCTGCCAGTAGGGCCACCATGAGGGCGTTCGCCGGCGCTCCTTTGAGCCGCCCGCGTAACGGCCAGCGATAGCCGGCCGCACCGATGGCGGCGGCGAGCAGCGAAACTGCGGCCACCATCGCCAGGCTATGGCTGGAACCCTGATGGTAGCGATTCGGATCACCGACCAGCACACCGACGACGATGTCGAGATCGGGGGAGTTGGCGATGACCACCGCCAGGGCCAGCCGCTTCCAGCCGCGCCGGCCACCATCCGCGTCGAGCCCTGCGTAGATGGCACCAGCGGCGAGCGAGTGAGCGACCGGCAGCGGCATCCTCAGCTCACCGCTGTCGCAGCACGCGGGCGGGAACTCCCGCCGCCAGAACCCCCGCATTCACGTCGCCCGTCACCACG
>JBHHYG010000186.1:0-7270 GCA_046757445.1 Acidobacteriota bacterium | reverse complement strand
GTCATCGCGGCCCTGGCGCTCGCGCAGCCGCGAGCCGTTGAGATGTTCGGGCTAGAGCGTCTGTGGATCGAGGATAGCGGTCTCGAGCCCGGCCAGCTCTACACCTTGAGGTTGCTGCACTACACTGATGTGTGAAGAAGATGAAGAGTCCCGCACGAGGGCACTCGCATGCGGCGCCACCAGGCGAGGGTCCGAGACGTGCTTGAACGAATGAAATCCCCGCAGTTTTCCGACGAGGAGCAATTGGTAGCAGCCTGCCGCCGCGGCGAGCGGGGTGCCCAACGGGAGTTCTTCGAGCGGCACAACTCGGCCGTGTTTCGCGCCTTGCTGGCGCTGAGCGGCGCGCCAGGAGAGGCCGAGGATCTGCTGCAGGAGACATTCCTGCGGGCGTATCGCGCCATCGGCGGCTTTCGCGGCCACTCCAGCGTGCGAACCTGGCTATTGCGCATCGCCACGAACGCCTTCTACGAGGCCCGCCGGCGCGACCAGGTGCGCCAGCGCCACCTGTTGCGCGCCAGGCGTGCAGCCAGAGCGCCGCTCTTGCACATCATCGAGGGCCCGTGGGACAAGCCCGGCCGCCGCCGTGATTTCCGCGACCTGGCCCTGCGTGCCTTGGGGCGCCTGCCGGCGCGCGATCGAACGATCCTGACGTTGCACGACATCGAGGGATACCGTTATGCCGAAATCGCCGAGATTCTCGACATCGCGCCAGGCACCGTCGGCTCGCGGCTAAGCCGGGCGCGTCGGCGCATGCGCGACGTGATCCGTGAATTACTGGAGCTCGACCCAGAAGAAACCCTGACGCTCGAGCATCTATATAGCAAAGGGCGCTTGCGCCGGGGGGCGCCGGCGCCGTATCCGCACACCGATCGGCGAAACCGAGAGAGATGATTCGCTCGTTGATTTGCTCCTGGCATCGACGCCGCCTGGCGCGGCGTGGTAGCGCCGCGACGGCCGACCCTTCGGGCACCACGGCGGCTCACCCGCATGTGGGCTCGTGTCGCCGCTGCCAGGCGATGCTCGCCGACACCGATTTGATCGCCGCGGAGCTGGCCGACATCTCGTTGCCCGAATCGCCGGGCGAGCGCGTTTGGCGCCGTATCGAGTCCGACCTCGATCGCCGCAGTATCGACGAAGCAATGCAGGCACGGCCGCGGCGCGGGGTGGCTCACACGGGCTTCGGGTGGCTCGACCGCGTACCGACCTGGGCGGTTGCCGTCCTCGCGGCAATCTCGGTGCTCGTCTTCTGGCAAGTGCGCGACCGCGCCTTGGCCGGCGGCCGACACGCCGGCGCCGACCCGAGCGTCGCCGCCACGCCGCCGGGAGAGGAGGGTTTGCAGCTGGCCATGGTGCCGCTAGGTCTCGATGTCGGCAGTTACGTGCAGGAGATCTCCAGTGCGCGGCAGCCACGCGCATTTTGGAACGTCTACCGCGCCCGCGACCCGGAGCCCGAGCATCCCTACCGCAACCTCGCGTTCGAGCCCTTCGTCCCGGAGACGCTGCCGCACGGCTTTTCCGTCGCCGATTCCAAGCTGCTGCACGACGCCTGTTGCGAGACGCTGCAGGTACGTTACGCGGCGCCCGACGGGTGGCTGGACGTCTTCCAGTGCCACGACAATCACCCCATCGAGTTCGGCCGTGCCACCGTTGACCGCCGCGACGTCTCGGGGGTCGTGTGCACGACCTTCGGCTGGGGCGACGGTGAGGTGCGCGGCCGCAGCTTCAACCGCGGCGCCCTGAGCCTGGTCGTCGTCGGCAACGTCACCGACGAAGTGCTCGACGACGTCGTGAGGGAGCTTGCGGGCCAGTGAAAACGCAGCCGAGGAGGTCATCGGTGCGGGGCCTGGTGGTCGGTGGATCGATTCTGGTTATCGTCGTGATCGCCGCACTGATGGCCGTCCGCGCCGGGCTCGACGGCCGCGGCGCCGGCGCCGATCCGCAAGCCTCCCCGCCCGGGGTCGCAGCGCCCGTCTCCGGCGACCCGCTAGCGATCGATTTCGACGCCGTCGAGCTCGACGGGCGGCCGTTCCACGGGCGTGAGCTGAAAGGGCGCGTCGTGCTGCTCGATTTCTGGGCCGTCTGGTGCGGGCCCTGCGTTGACGCGTTTCCGAAGCTCAATCACCTGGCAGACGATCTGCGGTACGCTTCCTTCGAGCTGGTAGGGGTGGCGCTGTACTCGGGGGACCATGAGGCCGTCGGTGAGTTTCTCGAGGAATACGCAATCGACTACAAGGTGGTGGTCGGGGAGGAGGATTTGGCGTTTCGCTACGGTGTCATTGGCTATCCGACGTACTTGCTGCTCGACCCCGACGGCAACATCTACAAGAGGTACGTCGGCGCGCTTCCGACCCTCGAAGAGCGGGTGAAGGCCGACGTGGCGGATTTGACCCGAAAGTACGGACTGGATTCGTGAATCAGCAAGGAGGACACGTGAAGAAGCACACACGGCGCTCATGCGCCGGCGCGGCGGTCTTTGGGGGTGGGATATTTCTGAGTGTGGCAGCTTCTCTGGCGCTCGCCAGCCAGGCGGCCGCGGTGGCGCCCGAAGACCCGCCGCCCGCAATGGCGCTTGAAGGCCGGACCGCTACCTCGGCACTCGAGAGCCCGAGGTCGGCGACGGCACCGTACCTGTCAGCCGAGGCGCAGAAAGTCGTCGACTATCTGGTCGCCGATTGGAAGAAGCGGTTCCGTTCGACGAGCATCCCGCTGGCGATGGAGAACCTCGGGATGGAGGTGGACGATGCCGTCCGGCTCGAGGTGCTGGCCCACTTTCGCGAGCACACCGACCTGTCCAACAACCTCACCTACTGGGGGCCAAACAACTACGTCTTCTCCGACGACGAGAAGCGCATCGCCAAGTACTTGATTCACATGAGCGAGCGCGAGCAGCGCCCAGCCGCGGCGGCGGAGGCAACGGAGGCCCTCCGCATCGACCTCCAGGATATGCGCCAGCGCCTGGGGTTCATGGCCGCCGCCGGCTTCCTGCAGGAAAGCGGTGATCCTCTGGGCTTTGCCCTCGCTCCCGGCTACAAGCGTTGGGCCGGGCCACTGCAGCACAACTTCCATACGGTGAAGATGGTCAGAAGAGCACATGAATCGATGGTTGGACGAGCACCCGGAGTACCGCGAGCTCAATCAGTTTCCGATCCGCGAGTTCCTCGCCAAGCTGAAGGCGGGCTAGCCCGAACTTCTCAACGGATCGTGAAGCGAGCGGGCGCAAGGGCCGCGAGGACAAGGCGCGCGCCGGTTGGAGGGCGCAGGCGTACTCGCACAGTACGTCGAGCCCTCGAGCCAAGCGCAACGCAGTCATCGCGCGCCATTGCGTACGCGCAGCCGCGAGCCTCGATCTTGTACACGCTCCGATACATGAATGATGTCGGTGACTCCCTCGAAGCTATCTGACAGTGGTCGTCGCGCCGACGGCAGGCCAGCTTGAGGCCATGTTTCGCGGCCTGCTCGATGGCGGCGAGTGCCGAACGACCTCGACGCCAGCCGGGAGGTTGAGCTTGAAGTCGGCCGGTTTCAGCTTCGGATTGCGCACTACATCCAGCAGGTCGATGGTCTGAGTGTCGCCGTTGTACTGCTCGAGGACGATGCGCCGGGCTGGATGCCACTGTCCCCCAGCAACCCAGAGGGTAATGCCTTTCCAATGCTTGGCCGCTCCCGTTCCTACCTTGGGGACCAGGTGGAGCACGTAGAGACGTCCACCTGCAGGTGGCGCCACAGAAGCGGAATCTACAGCCGCGCCGGCCTCGATCACATTCTCGAGAGTGACCTGATAGGCGTCCCGCAACTCGGAAGCCGAAGCCAGACCGGGGACCACAAGATCTTCCGCCTGCTCGGAAGAATTCAAAGGGTAGACATCCGCCTGGTTAATACGCGGTATATACACCTGTGCCATCCCGTCAGCCAGCACCTCGGTGCGCAGCGCCGGATCTTCGACCTGCCGGCGCACATAGTTGGGTTTCAGGAAGGAAAGCGTGCCCCGTTCGACCTCTACATCATCGAAGAGGACATAACGCGCGCTGCTAACCATCGAAGCGGTAAAGGAATTCAGCGCGCTATCGGCTGCTTCGATGGCCGCAAGAACGCCATCGACATCCAACCGACCCTGCTCGGATACCTGTGGGCCAGGCAGGACAAAAAGGCCCACGATCACCGCCAGGCAGACCAGGTCGTACTGCCACGAGCCGCGCGGCCAGTTGAGAAATACCCAGCGACCCACAGGGCCCCAGAGTCGCAATCCCGGCCGTTGCGCCATCAGTTGGTGCTGTCGAGGCTGACGATCCTTCCGTCACGCATCAAGATCTTTCGGTGGGCGCGTGCGGCAACTTCCGGATTGTGGGTGATCATCATGATGGTTTGCTGGTGTTCGGCGTTGAGCGCCTCGAAGACCCGCAGCACCTGGCGGGCGTTCTCACTGTCCAGGTTGCCAGTGGGCTCGTCGGCCAGCAAGATCTCCGGCCGGTTCACCAGCGCCCTGGCGATGGCAACGCGTTGCTGCTCGCCGATGGACAGCTCGGTGGGTCGACGGTCAGCCTTGCCCTCCAAGCCCACCCATGCCAGCAACTTGAGCGCCTGTTCCATGTCGCCATGCCCGTTCTGCCAACCCTGGATTTCCTGGGCCAGGCAGACATTGCCCAAGGCCGTCAATGTAGGAAACAAGTTGAAGCGTTGAAAAACGAAGCCGATTTTGTCTCTCCTCATTGCCGTTCTGGCACCGTCGCTCAGCTGGGTGATGTCGGTGCCGTCAATGATCACCCGACCGCCGGTGGGAGTGGCAAGGCCACCTATCAGGTACAAAAGCGTGGATTTCCCGCATCCTGACGGCCCCATGACAGCGACGAACTCACCACGGTGAATGACTAGGTCCACGTCGCTCACCGCGGGCACAATGGTCTTGCCGAGGCTGTAGGCCTTTCCCAGCTCTTCGGTTTGCATCAGCACAGGCGTCCCGCGCATGATTACTCGTATCGCAGTGCCCGCACGGCATCCTGGCGGGCCGCACGCAACGCCGGGTACAGGGAACCCAGCAAGCCACCGCAAAGGCCCAAGGCGGCGGCAGCCAACATCCAACCGACCGTGAACTCCACCGTCAAGGTAGGATAGCGGGCCACCAGCAGCCACCGCATCAGGAAAGCGATCCCGAAGCCGGCAACGGCGCCCAGCGAACAGAGAAGCACGGATTCGCTCATGATGGCGCGCATAATGTACACCTTGGAAGCTCCCAGAGCCTTGAGGATGCCGATCTCGCGGGTACGCTCGATGATAGAAGTGTACATCGCCAGCAGGATCACCAGGAACGACAGGGTCACCGCCACGCTCGAGACGGCACCGTTGAACTGACTCAAGCCTACAATATTGGCTCTCAATACCTGCGAGTATTGTTCCATCAAACTCGTGCGATAGCCAGGGAAGGCCGCCTCGATATTCGAAGCGACCTCGCCGACGATCCCTGGGTTTTCCGCTTTGATGAACAGCAGATGGCACTTGCCGGGGAGCCCCAGAAGATCCTGCAGCGTCGATAGCTGCACGAACATGCGAGCGCCTACGCCGGCCCTCGAGATACCGACGACCCTCCAGGACTGGTTCAGCACCGTCAATTCCTGGCCAACACTCAGGTCGTTAGCGCTCGCTAGACGCCGATCGACGACCAGGTCATACGCTTCCTCCAGGTGATCGCCTTCGAGCATTTCCAGGTGCCCGCCGATACTCTCGAAGCGCTGGGGGTCGATACCCCAGATATTGACGGGCGTGCCACTGATCTCGGAGGTGTTCCAGAACAGCACCGGCGAAGCGCTGGCGACTCCCTTGACCTGCAAGATGCGGCTGGCTGCTGCCTCCGGCATGGTCCTGTCGCTGAGACCTAATAAAGGAGAAGAACCAGGCGGCTGGAGAAGAATGTCGGCGCCGACGTTCTTCATGCGCTCGGAGACCTCGTCGATAGTGCCATTGGTCAGGCCAACCAGCACCAAAACCGCTGCGACCTCTATAGCCACCGCGGTGATGGTGATGGCGGCACGGGTCTTGCGCTGGAAGATGTTTGCGCGAACCAGGCTGGGCATAGAGAGAGTTTAGAACTGATCGCCGAGGGAATCGTCAGGCGTGAAGGCTACGGAAGCCCGCCGCAGCACAAAAGGCACAGAGACGAAACTCAAGTATCCACCGCCGATTACCGTGCGTCAACCTACTTGCCTACAACCACATCTGATCGAACCCTCATCTCTAAGCCCGCATATCTCATCGCCCTCCTGCTGCGGCCGTGGCGTAGCGCGATGAGAAATGCGGGCTAGGCAACTGTCCGCGTAATCGTAGGGGCATGGTTACCCCGTATTGCGCTTTGCGCCGTTTTCTTTCATCCCCTCCTCGATAGTCGTTAAACGGTATCCCTTAGCGGGCCTGAGGGTGAATGCACCCGAGGGCAATACCGGGTCGTGTTCGATTTCCTCGAGGTCGAAGCGGAATACCAGATCTTCCCACGGGCGCTCGACTCGGATCATGCCAGGATATGCATCGGGGCCAGGCCCGAGATAGTTGGCGTAGGTTGCCTGGAAGTCGATACGGCCGTCCGCACGGAACGACTCGACTCGCGCTACCCGCAGTGTGACGCGCTCGATCCAGACTCGGCGGCGCAGCACCGTCTGGCCGCCGGGTCTTTTCTGCCACCAATCGAGGGCATAGCGGTCGGGGTAAACCTCCCTGGACACGAAGGAGCCCGGCTCACCCACCGTTGTCTCGGGTAATGGCTCGGGAAGCAGGGCTTCGGTGAGATGCTGAGGTCGCAGGGCGAAATAAGGCCTCGCCGGGTCGGGCACCGCGGGCGCTGCGGAAATCCCCTTATAGTCGGTCCGGCGTGAAGGGATCCTGAGCAGAAAAGTATCGCCGTTCGAGGCCAGATCGAAAATGTTCCCTACCAGCCCGCGATCTCCCTGCATTCGCAGGGCGCCGGTACGGGTGGCGAACAAGTGGGCATTGACGTGGCGATCATCCTCGTTGCCGGCCCAGTAGAGCCGTAGCTGCCCGTTGGCCTTCAACGACGACGATGTCCAAGCGTTAGCCCTCTTGATCAACGTCGCCAAGTCTGCTTCCAAGTAGGCTGGGTGTGGCCCCAGCGTGCGGATCGGCGGTGGTCCACCGCACGCTACCGCCACCAGTGTCGTGAAGGCTGCAGCTAAGAGGGTCAGCGATGGCTTAGGGCCAGCGCAGAAATAACTTCCCATTTTCGCATCCCATCTTCGGGCCATCTTTGGCCGATCCTCACTCGCAGAAT
>JBHHYG010000185.1:0-7284 GCA_046757445.1 Acidobacteriota bacterium | reverse complement strand
CGAGCCGCCTTACCACGGCGAGAGCGCAAATACTAAAGCTTGGCGCGCCGAACCTTGCCCAACCGCACCACATCGATCTTCTCGATGTTGGGAGAGTGGAGTGGGAAGATACGCTCCACGCCAATACCGTAGGAGACCTTGCGCACGGTGAAGCTGGCGTTGGTTCGACTACCACGCCGGGCGATCACCACGCCTTCGAAGATCTGAATGCGTTGTTTGTCCCCCTCGATGACCCGCTGGTGGACCTTGACGGTATCACCCGGCTGGAAAGCGGGTATATCCTCCCGTAACAATTCGCTCTCGACCATCTTCATCATATCCACGGCCATCACTCCTGTCGTTCGTTACCCGCTGCCAGCAATGCCCGCCGCGGATTTTCTTCTTCAACGCTCACAGCGGCATCAAGTTCATCAGCGGCCACTGGAGCGGTCGACCCCTCTTGCCTCTGTGGAGCTGACAAGAGTGCCACCTCTTGCTCTGAAAGCTCCCGCCCGGACAGCAGGTCGGGACGCTTGCGCGATGTCGCCAGCAAAGCTTGCCGCCGCCGCCAGTCGCCGATTGCCTGGTGGTTCCCCGAACGCAAGACTTCCGGCACACCGATCCCACGAAATTTCGCTGGGCGAGTGTACTGCGGATAATCCAGCAGTGCGTCGGAGAACGAGTCGTGCCGCGCCGCGTCGGCGTCACCGAGAGCGCCTGGTTGCAGCCTAGTCACCGCCTCGATGATCACCATCGCGGGCAATTCCCCGCCCGAAGTTACATAATCACCGATGGAGACTTCGAAATCCACGGTCTTCTGCCGCACGCGCTCGTCCACCCCTTCATAGCGGCCACAGATCAGCGTCATCTGCGGCAGCCGGGCCAGCCACTCCACTCGGCGCTGCTGGAGACGCTCTCCCTGGGGCGACAGCAAGATCACAGGCCCAGGCTCTGTTCCCGCCGTGGCCACTTGGCCGTGGACATCCTCGACAGCCGCGAACAGGGGCTCGGGCTTGAGCACCATTCCGCCACCGCCACCGAACGGCTCATCATCGACCTGACGATGGGGCCCGGCAGCATACACTCGCAGGTCATGTACTCGCAGCTCCAGCAGACCCTTGTCACTGGCCCGACCGATGACACCTTCGCCCAGCGGTCCGGGAAACAGAGCCGGGAAGATCGTGATCACGTCAACGCGCATCAACGCCCTCCCTTCCTGGCAGGTTGCGGAATCGAGGTCGTCTCCAGGAGACCCTCCGGTGGCTCCAAGACGATTCGCCGGCCGACCATGTCCACTGCCCGTAGGAAGGCCCGGGCCATGGGCACCAGGGCACGTCGCCCGCGGGTTTCGACCTCGAGGCAGTCACGAGCACCGGGCACCACCGCGGCGACGGTTCCCAGGAAGGTACCATCGGGAGATTCCAGACGGCATCCAATAAGGTCGTGAACGTAATAGCGGTCATCTTCAAGCACGAGCAGAGACGAAGACTCCACCATCAGCTCCGCGCCGCGCAGGGCGTCGGCGTCGGTTCGATCGTTGATCCCCTCGAACAGCACCACCCAGCGGTCGCCAGCGGGACGAGCGTGGATAACGACGGTCATTGCTTCACCTAGCCATAGCTGGGCACCGGCTTCGAACCGTGCAGCATTCTCCGTAATCGGCTCCACCACAACCTCGCCCGATATGCCCCACGGCTTGATCACACGGCCGACGAGGACGGGATCCAAGAGAACCGGGTTCAACGACAAGGGATTACTCCAGGATCTCCAGCAGTACCCGCTTGTTCTGCTTCGTTCCCGCCGCCCCCAGCAAAGCACGCATAGCCCGTGCGGTGCGGCCTTGCTTGCCGATGACCTTGCCGAGATCCTGCGGGTCAACGCGCAGCTCGAGAACAGTGGTCTGTTCGCCCTCGACTTCGCTCACCTGCACCTCGTCCGGGTGATCCACTAGCGACTTCGCAATGTCCTCGATCAGCATCTTCATCGTCATAGAGGAACCCTCCCTACTGTGGCTTCTTCGGTATCATCATCCCTCAGGCGCGGTGACTTCCTCACCGGCCTCAGCGGGCTTATCCTCTGCAGTCTCAGCGGCATCAGCGGTCCAATCCGGTCCATCGAGCACGATATCCGTCTTTCCGGACTCCACTTGCCGTAGGAGGCTCTTGACCGTATCCGAAGGCTGTGCACCTCGAGCAATCCAATCTTTGATCCGTTCCACGTCCAGCACCAGCTTGGCGGGCTGATAGCGTGGATGGTAGTGGCCCAGAATTTCAATGAATGCACCGTCTCGAGCAGCACGGTTGTCAGCAACTACCACGCGGTAGTGTGGATCACGTTTGGCGCCGGCGCGACGCAGGTGAATGGAAATCACTTCATCTCTCCCTTCTCGTCAACAAGCAGCGGGACTTCAGAGCCCCAGGCCCGACGCACGCATCAGATCCATGGGGTTCCGACCCAGCCGACCGAATTGTTTCATGAGCTTCCGAGCCATTGCGAACTGCTTGAGTAGTCGATTCACATCCTGCACCGTGGTACCGCTGCCCCGGGCGATCCTTCGCCGTCGATTGCCGTTGATCGAAGAAGGCCGATAGCGCTCCTCTTGAGTCATCGAATCGATGATAGCGGAAAACCGCCGTAGGTCATCCTCGCCAGTGGCCATCGACTTCAGGTCGGGAGAACCCGGAAGCATCTCGAGGAGCTTCGACATCGGACCCATCTTGCTAATTTGCCGAAGTTGTTGGCGGAAATCCTCCAGTGTGAAAGTTGCTTGGCGAAAGCGCTGCTCGAGCTCGGCAGCCTCTTCCGCGTCGACGTGTGCCTGGGCCCGCTCGATGAGGGTCAGAACGTCACCCATGCCGAGTATGCGGGAGGCGATGCGGTCGGGATAGAAGGGCTCGAGGTCCTGATACGTCTCCCCGATACCGACGTACAAGACCGGCAGGCCTGTCACGGAAACAATCGACAGCGCTACACCACCGCGGGCGTCACCATCCAGCTTGCTCAGGACGATGCCGGTCAAGCCGACCTGCTCGGCGAATGCCTTCACGCTGGTCACTGCATCTTGACCGGCGAGCGAGTCGGCAACATAAAGGGAGGCGGCTGGAGCGAGTGCTGCGGCAAGCCCGGACGCCTCTCTCATCAAAGCTTCGTCCAGGTGAAGTCGGCCGGCGGTGTCGAGCAACAGCACATCGTGCCCTTCCTTGCGGGCTGCTGCCAGCGCTTCCTGGGCCAATGCCAACGGAGTTTTCTCGCTACCCTGGAAGAACGGCAGTTGGGCCGAGGCGGCCAGCTGAGCCAACTGTTCCCCTGCCGCCGGCCGATTCACGTCCACGGAAGTCAGCACCGGAGAATGACCGTCACGTTGCAGCAGATGGCCGAGCTTCGCCGCGGTCGTCGTTTTTCCGGCACCCTGCAAGCCGAACAGCAGGATGACTTGTGGTGGTTGCCCCTGTAAGCGCAGCGGTTCCTGGGCACCGCCGAGCAGCTCCACCATTTGCTCATGAACCACCTTGATGACCTGCTGGCCAGGTGTCAGGGAGGCCAGGACATCCGCGCCCAGGGCTTTTTGGCGCACCCTGCCGAGGAATTCCTTGACCACCCCGTAGTTGACGTCGGCTTCGAGGAGAGCTAGACGCAGATCCCGCAAGGCCACGTCGAGGCTCTTCTCATCGACGCGAACGGCGCCACGGAGGGTACGCAGGACACTCTCTAGCCTTTGCGTGATTAGCTCGAACATTGTGATCGGATCTGATTCTCAGGATGGCGACCGTCAAACGGACTTCAGGTCGTGGCCCAATTTGCTCTTCTTGGTCTCGAGGTAGCGACGGCTAGTGCCTGTAGGTGTGATCTCGATCGGCAGTCTCTGAACGATCTCCAGACCGTAACCGGACAAACCGATGAACTTACGGGGATTATTGGTCATGATCTTCAGCTTTGAAACGCCGAGGTCAGAAAGGATCTGGGCCCCGATCCCATAATCACGCTGGTCGGGCTTGAAGCCGAGCGACTCGTTCGCTTCCACCGTATCGGCCCCGGCGTCCTGGAGCTCGTATGCACGCAGCTTGTTGACCAAGCCGATACCGCGACCTTCTTGGCGCAGATAGACGATCACGCCGCGGCCTTCCTCGGCGATAGCCTGCATGGCGTAACGCAATTGCTGGCCGCAGTCACAGCGCGCGGAGGCAAAGACGTCTCCGGTAAGGCATTCCGAATGAACCCGCACCAGAACCGGCTCGTCGTCGGAGATTTCACCCATCACCAGGGCCAGATGGGTCTTGTCATCGAGCTCGTTCTTGTAGGCATAGAGCCGGAACTCGCCGCACTCCGTCGGCAAGCTCGGCGAGGCTACCCGCTTGAGAAATCGCTCTGTTCTCAAGCGATATCGGATGAGGTCGGCGATGGAGAGTAGCTTGATTCCATGGCGCGCCGCGAAACGACGTAGCTGAGGCACACGCGCCATGGTGCCGTCCTCGTTCATGATCTCGCAGATGACCCCGGCGGGATATCGGCCGGCTATGCGAGCCAGATCTACGGCCGCTTCGGTTTGACCGGCACGGCGAAGAACACCCCCGGGTTCGCTTCTGAGCGGAAACATGTGCCCCGGCCTGGCAAGATCATCCGGGCGTGTGCGGGGGTCGATGGCGGCGCGCACCGTGGCACACCGGTCGGCTGCCGAAATACCGGTGGAAACCTTCTCCTTGGCCTCGATCGATACGCAAAAGGCGGTGTTGTACTTGGACGAGTTCTCGCTCACCATGAGCGGGATCTCGAGCTCTTCGAGGCGTTCTCTGGTCATTGGCAGACAGATTAGCCCACGTCCGAACTTGGCCATGAAGTTGATCGCTTGGGGGGTGACCATGTCGGCCGCTATGGTCAGATCTCCCTCGTTTTCTCGATCTTCGTCGTCGATGACGATCACCATACGTCCAGCACGGATTTCCTCGATGGCCCTCTCGACCGTGGTGAAGTCCATCATTTGTCTCCTACCGGCTCAATGAAGCGGCGACGGCCGAGTAGCTCTGCCGCGGGTCCTGCATCGCCTCTGACTTCAGTCGGGCTCATTCCCAGCTGTTCGCGTAGCAAGCTTGCAACGTACTTGCCGATGATATCTACCTCGACGTTCATGGTCTCCGCACGCTTGGCGGAGTTGAGGTTGGTGTGTTGAAGGGTATGTGGAATCAGCTGCACCTCGAAGCTATCCGGCCGCAACGACGCGATGGTCAGGGAAACACCGTTGATGGCCACCGATCCCTTGCTCACCATGAATGGCGCCAAACCTGCGGGCATGGCAAAGCCCATGCGCACAAAATCCCCTTCTTCCCGGTTCGATGTCCGCCGGGTCGTGCCGTCCACATGCCCCTGCACGAAGTGGCCACCGAGTCGTGCGTTGGCCACCAGTGGCCTCTCCAAGTTCACTTCCGTACCGATCTGGTAGAAAACCAGGTTGGAGCATGCGATCGTTTCAGGCGAAACCTCCGTCACCAGCTCATTACCCTGCACCTGCACTGCGGTCAAACAAACGCCATCGACTGCCACGCTGTCTCCGCTCTGTAGCCCCACGGTTACGGCCCGGGCCTCGATAACCAGGCGGGACCCTCGGGCCACTCCATCGATACGAGTGACCGTGCCTACCTCCTCGATCAGGCCGGTAAACATGGCGGCACAACCTGCTAGAGAAATAATTGTGGGGGGTGGAGATAACCTTCTACGACCCAGTCCTCTCCAAGCCGGAAACGTCGTATCTTATGGAGACGCGGAGCCGCCCCGAGGTCAACGTTACCCTCACCTTCCCACAGCGACAGGGCAGCTGCACCGCCTATCAGCAGCGGCGCATAAATGAGGAACAGCTTGTCTATTATACCAGCCTCGAAAGCACTGGTGAGCACGGTACTGCCCCCCTCTAGAAGCACCAGCATCACCTCCCGGGCTGCCAGCTCACTCAGCACCGGGTCCCACGCTACCCTACCCCCCGCATCGGGCTCGACTTCGATCACCTCGGCCCCCGCGGCCTCCAGTCGTTGACGGGCGGCGGAGGGAGCGCCAGGAGTGGTGAAGATCAGCACCTGCCCTGCGGATGCCGCCAGCAGCTTGCCTTCTGCCGGCGTGCGCAAGCTCGCATCGAGCACCACCCTGTACCGCGGCCCCGGTCCTCGGGCGTGCCGTGCGGTCAACCGTGGATCGTCTGCCAAGACCGTCCCCACGCCCACCAGAACCGCATCGGCGACGGCGCGAAGACGATGGCCACGGCGCCGGGCTTGTTCTCCGCTGATCCACTGTGACTGACCATCGGAGGTCGCCATTCTTCCATCCAACGAGATCGCTGCCTTGGCCAAGAAGAAGGGTCGACGGTAACGCTTGAAGGTGAGGTAGGCCTCGTTGAGGCCGGCTGCCTGCTCGGCCAACTCGCCGACATCCACCCTGATTCCAGCCGCCCGCAGGAACTCGAAGCCTCGGTGATCGACGCGGGGATCAGGGTCGGCCATGCAAGCGACGACGCGCTCGATGCCTGCGGCCCGGATCGCTTCGACGCAGGGAGGGGTGCGCCCGTGATGGCAGCAGGGCTCGATATTGGTGTAGAGGGTCGCCCCTTTAGCGGCCCCGAGGGCGGCAGCCAAGGCTAGCTGTTCGGCGTGTGGGGAGCCAGCGCAATGATGGTAGCCCTGGGCAACCACTTCACCCCCGTGCACGACCATGGATCCGACCATCGGGTTGGGGCTGGTGGCGCCCCGGGCCCGCCCCGCCAGGCGAATGCAGCGCTTCAAGAAGTCACGATCAACGGAGCTGAACCGGTTGCCCTCCGTCGCCTGCGCCCCTTTCGATGGCGTCATCTGGAATCCTCGCCGAGAAGACCATCGACAAATGCTTTTGGATCGAATTCTGCCAAGTCCTCGAGCCGCTCACCGGTACCGACGTAGCAGATCGGCAGAGCGAGCCGATGGGCGATGGAAAAGGCCACCCCACCCTTGGCGCTACCGTCGAGCTTGGCCAGGATCAAGCCGGTAATCCCCGCATTGTCGAGGAAATCTTGCGCCTGGCGCAAGCCATTCTGGCCGCTGCTGGCATCGAGCACCAACCACACTTCATGCGGCGCACCTTCGATCACCTTGCCTGCCGCCCGACAGATCTTTTCGAGCTCTGCCATCAGATTATCTTTTGTATGCAGGCGACCTGCGGTGTCAATCAACACCACATCCATACCGCGTGCCCGTCCTGCCGCACAGGTGTCGTAGACAACGGCAGCGGGGTCGCCGCCGGGCTGGTGCGCCACTACCGGAACCCCCAGCCTCTCTCCCCAGATCTCTAACT
>JBHHYG010000184.1:0-7291 GCA_046757445.1 Acidobacteriota bacterium | reverse complement strand
TCGCGGGCCACCCCGCCCTCCGACCGCAGACCGACTTCTCCCTAGTAGCCCGGAGGGAGAGGAGTCGGTCAACGCCTGGGCAGCGACATCCTCGCCCGGGGACAAATCTCCTCACCGGGACAGTACTCGCCACAGAGGTCCGCGTGAATGGTGACGTCGGATCGGGCCACGGCGTCGCAGAGCTCGGCCTCGAGACGATCGACGATCTGGTGCGACGCCTCGAAGGAAATGGCCTTGCAGAGCACCAGATGCAGGTTGACGATGCGACGGCTGCCGGCGCGACGTGTGCGCAGACCGTGATAGGCGATCACCTCCGGACGGTGCCCTTCGATGACCTTGACGATTTGCTCCTGGACCTCCGCCGGAAGCTCTCGATCGAGCAGGTCTTGCACTGCCTCGATGCCGATCCTGCGAACCTGCCACAGAACCACGGCGGCGATCAGCAGTGACATGAACGGATCGAGGTAGGGCAACCCCGTCCACCATTGCAACGCCAGAGCTAGTACCACTCCCGCGTGAGTGGAAAAGTCCATCGAGTAGTGCAGTTGCTCGGCGGCCAGAATGGGTGACTCGGTGGCGGCAGCCCGATGCCGGATCGAGCGGGCGAGAAAAAAGGCGACCAGGGCCGACAGTGCCATTGCCAGTACTCCCCAGTGGGTCGACTGCAGCGGCTCGGGGGCGCGCAAGCGACTGACCGCGCGCACGCCGATGCCGACGCTCACAGCGGCCAGCAAGAGCGCTTGCGCGGCACCCATGAGGCTTTCTATCTTTCCGTGCCCGAACGGATGCTCTGGATCCGGCGGCTTCTCCGCTTTGACCGCCGAGAACCAGTTGAGGCCCGAGAGCGCCAAATCGAGCAACGAGTCCAGGCCGGCGGCCAGGATCGCCAGGCTATTGGTGATCCAGGCTGCAGCCAGCTTGAGCACCACCAGGGCCACGGCAACGGCGACGGAACGGCGCAGCAGGGCGGTCTTCAGCCTCAGCTCGGCGGCCAGGTGCTCGGCCATGGCGCGCCGCGCGCGATCGACCTCCGGAGCGCGGAAAGCCTCCTCCCGTCGTGGACGAGGCGGCAGCGCCTGGCTACATGGCGCCCTTTTCTGTTTCAAGGCTCGTCGACGGCAACGGGTGGAGCCGGTGTGCCTGTGGCAGGGTGCGGCCCGAGCGACTGACGGCCACCACGACGCCTTCGCGGCGGCCAGGCCGCCTCCAGCTTGTCAGGGTCTGCGGCCGGCTCAGCAACGGCCAGAAGCCCCAACAGGCCCAGCAGGCCGAACAGCAGCGGCGCTGCCAGGGGTGCATGCAGGAGCATACGCGCCAGCAGGGCTTCAGGCGGCCCTTCCATGTTCGCCGACAGATGCAGGGCCAGGCCGAGAAAGCCGACGACGACATCGAGCAGCATGGTCCCCACGTAGGTCAGCTGCCACTTCTCTCCTCCCATGCCCATGGTGATGGCGACCACCACTCCGCTGCTCCAGACGGCGGAGAGTAACGCCACCCATTCTCCCCGGGCCCATCCTCCCGAAAGATGGTCGACGCCACCGACGACAGCCACTGCGGCAAAGCCGAGGGCGGTCATCAACAACAGGGCCCGACGACCGGGAACTGCCGGTGCCACTCCCCGAACCACGGCCTCCGGCGCGCGCCCCACACCCAGCGCTTCATCGCTCCATGCTGTGATCCAGCCGACAGCCGCGACCGCGGCGAAGATCAGGGGCGCCAGGCTGGCGGAGCCGAACAGCGAGGCAAGCCCGAGGCCGTCGCGACCGGCAGCTGCGGCGTGAGCCAGCGCCCCGATCCCACCCGTGCCGACACCCAGGGCCATCGCCAGGCCGTGGAAACGGTAGGCCCAAGGGCCCGGGTTTCTGCGCAGCGCCAAGACGAAGGCGGCACAGGCCGCCGGGATGCTGTAGGCCAGCGGCATCCAGGCCAGCGTTCGCAGCGCCGGCGGCCCTCCGGGCCTGGCCACAGCGTGGGCCATGGTCGCCGCCAGGGCCAGAAACAGGAGCGTCGAGCCGACCCCCAGATGAAGCAACCGATCCCGTGGAATCGGCAGCTCGACGTGGGCGAGCGCCGCGGTGGCACGCTGCACGCTGCCTGCCCCCGCGGGCCGGGTCGACACCGGTGCTCGCCCGCGCCGATGGCGGCGGGAGGATTGATGGGCTGACATGATTGGATCATTATAGCCGCACGGGGATGGTCACCACGCGTCGAAGAATAGAAAGGCCTCGCAGATGTGGAGTTCCCTGGTTCTGGGTGTGCTTCTGGCAACCACCTCGGTTGTTGCCACGACATCTCCAGCGGCCGCCATGCACGGGCTTCGCAGGGCGGCGCCCCCCTTCGGGGTCGCCTCTCCACCACCACCTTCGGTGGACGCTCCGGAACCGGCTGCTGACCGGCGCGAGCAGCCGCGGGGGAGCCAGCAGCCGGGGGTGGCCCCCGAACAATCGGACGGCTGGCGGCGGGGAACCACCGAGGTGGCTATTCTCGGCGGCATCGCCAAGGGCACGGTGATCGACCCGCAGCGCACCTCCACTCATTTCGCGCAAGCCATCTTGCGCTATGCCTTCCACTTCGCGCCGATCGGCAGCGGCAAGCGAAGGGGCAATTTCAGCTTCGTGGTCGAGGGCGTTCCCGTGTTCACCATCGACCAGGATCCGCGCGCCACCGGCTCCGGCGTTAACCTGCTGGTTCGCTACACCTGGGCCGCCAGACGCTTCCGGCCGATGCTAATCGCTGGCGCCGGATTGGTGGTGACCGGCAACCGCGTTCCCCCCGGAGAAACGCGGCTCAACTTCACGCCGCAGGCGGGGCTCGGTTTTCAGTACATGTTGCAGCCTCGCTTCGCCATCGACATCGAATATCGCTTCCATCATCTATCTAACGCTGGCAGGACGGAAGGGAACCCCGGCATCAACTCCCATCTGGTACTATTCGGCGTTTCCTGGTTCCGCTGACGACGAGATGAGACCTGATGAAGCTTCCCTTCTCGGTACCAACACTCGCCTTTTGTCTGATCTTGATGGCGTCCACGGCGACCCCCGTCCTTGCTCAGGCAAAGCAATCCGATCCGCCTCTGCGCTCCGGCAAGAGTCTGTGGGGGATCTTCAGCAGCTTCGGCTTCTCGCAAGAGATCAACAATTCGGACGGCGATACGAACATCTTCACCTCCGGGTTTCGCTGGAGCCATCTGTTCGGCGTACACGGCCCCGGAAAGCTACGCGGCCATCCCGCCTTTGCCGTAGAAGCGATGCCGGTGATGGGATTTTTCGCCAGCGGCAGGAACGCCTACGGCAGCGGTTTCAACCTCCTTTTTGAGCAACGCTTCAACGGCCGCGGTCGGGTTCTGCCGATCTGGCGTCTCGGCGCCGGCGCCCTGGGAACCAACAAGGAGGTACCGGAAGGTGAGACCCAGTTCAATTTCTCCCTGGTCACCGGCTTTGCCGTCGACATCATGGTCAACGAGGGCAGCGCCCTGGAGATCGGCTATCGATTCCACCATGTATCGAACGGCAACACCGGCAATCGCAATCCGGGGATCAATGCCCATACGATCATGATCGGCTGGACCTTCTACCGCTAGCCCGAACTTCTAGATAGGCGGCGAGAGCCTCGCGCGTCGAATAGCGGGGTCGAAAGCCGAACTCCCGCTCGAGCTTGGCGGTATCGGCCACCCATGGATAACGGATATAATCGAGCAGGCCGGGTGGCAGCGGCAAAATGCGCGCCCGCCAGCCGAGCCATACCAGCGGCGACAGCAAAGCGGCGGGCACGGGCAGACAGGTCCGACCAGCGGCCCGAGCAATCTCCGACAGCAGCATGACGCCGCCGCCGGCAACGTTGAAAACACCGGCCGGCGCGTCGACGACGGCGCGCCACAACACTTCTCGGGCATCGGCCTCGTGCAACAGCTGCAGCGGCGGATCGTAGCCCGCCACGCGGATCATCACCGGGCCCTCGACCATGGTGGAGACGATGTTGTCGACGCGGGGGCCGACGACGATAGACGCCCTCAGGACAACCAGATCCAGTTGCGGGTGGCAGCCGCGGAAGCCTGGCAACCATTGCTCGATCTTGGCCTTGCAGTCGGCATAGGGAAAGGCCGGGTTGGGTCGAGGCAGATCCTCCTCACAGTAGGGTCGCCGGCGGCCTGGCTGCAGACCATAGGCCGTGGTGCTGCTCGGATAGACGATGCGCCGTACTCCGGCCGCCACCGCGGCGCGGAAAGCGTTCACGGTGCCCCGCAGGTCCACCTCTCGCTCGCGGCGAGGAGAATGGCTGGGGTTGAGGACCCAGGCCAGATGCACCAGCACGTCGGGACGGAAGGCCCGCAACCTGGCCGCCAGCGACGGCTCGGTCACATCCTGACGGGCGAAGCTCGCTCGCCGGGGCCAGTTCTCTCCCGGCTCTCGCAGGTCGAAGCCCAGCACCGAGGCGCCCGAGTCCACGCAGCGTCGGGCCAAGCCCTGCCCCAGATAACCGGAAGCACCGCTGATCGCGACCCTCGGCGCGCTCATCGAAGGTGAGGCGCAGCCAGCCCCGGTATCAGGTCGCCGACCCGATTGGTGGCGATGCCGTCGACCCCTAGCTGCAGCAAGGCCTGCAGATGCTCCTCGCTATCCACGACATAGGCGCCCACTCTCAGCTCACGCCGGTGCGCCCGATCGACGAGGTGGCGCAGGGCCAGCAGGCGGGCGGCGTAGACAACCAGGTAGTCGGCACCGACATCCAGCGTCTCCTCGACCAGGCGGCGCTGGCGCCACCAGCGGAATACCAGCCCCAGGGGCATCTCGGGTGCCATCTGACGCAGCCGTCGCAGCGGACGAGGGGCAAACGACAGCACGCCGATATCCGCCTGCATGCCAGTACGCCGAGCGGCCAGCAGGGTACGGGCCTCGATGCCATCACGCTCGCCCCCGACCGCTTCCGGCTTGATCTCGACAAACACCTGCGCCCTGCCGCGCGCCAGTTCCAGTACTTGCTCCAGGCGGGGAATACGCTGGTCGGCGTAGGCGTTGCCGAAGCGTTCCGAGTAGCCGGCATCGAGACGGTGGATCTGCTCCCAATCCATCTCCCGTACCGGCCCATGGCCGTCGGTCGTACGGTCGAGGTCGGGGTCGTGGAGCACCACCACGACGCCATCACGAGAGAGCTGAACATCACATTCGAGCACCTCGGCACCGGCGGCCAACGCCCGCTCGAAGGCGGCCAGGGTGTTCTCCGGAGCCAAGCTGGAATAGCCGCGGTGGGCGATGAGGAACGGCAAGCGATTCCAACCGCCGTGCTCACGGGAAGCGGCACCGCTCACGGGCCAACGTCGACGACGTTCATCAACCGACCAGCGAAGCACCGCCGTCGACCCGGATGATGGTGCCGGTGATGTAATCGGGGGCGGTGGCAAGGAAGCAGACCGCGGCGGCGACATCGTCAGGCGAGCCAGCGTGTCCCGCAGGGATACGGCGGATGATCCTCTCCTTCTGCCGTGGGGTGGTCCCTTCCGGGAACAACACGGTCCCCGGCGCCACGCCATTGACTTGCACTCGCGGCGCCAGCGCCTGCGCCATGCAGCAGGTCAGCATGTCGAGGCCTGCCTTGGCCACGCAGTAGGGGGCATAAGCACCGATTGGCCCGATACCGGACGTACCACAGATGTTGATGATGCGGCCGTGCCCCGCCCCCCACATGATGCGTGCCGCCCCCTGTGCCAGCAGGAAGGCACCCGTGAGATCAACCTCCAGGGTGCGTCGCCAGAGCTCTTCGTTCACCTCGAGGAGCGGCCTGCGCCCGAAGACGGCGGCGTTGTTGACCAGCAGGTCCAGACGTCCGAACTTCGCCATCGCCGTCTCCAGCAAACGTTGTCTCTGAGAGCCTTCCGAGATGTCGGCCGCCACCTCGAGAGCCGCGTGGCCGCTGCCCTCGAGCTCCGCCACCAGTTGCCGGGCTGCACTCTGCGAGCTGTTGTAGTGGACAACCAGGTCGTAGCCGGCCTCGGCCAGGCTCCTGCTGATCACCTCTCCGACGCGGACAGCGCCGCCGGTGACCATGGCTACCGGTTGCGTCGTCACCCTACCTCCTTGCGAGCCCGCATTTCCCAACGGGTCGTGAAGCGAGCGGGCGCAAGGGCCGCGAGGACAAGGCGCGCGCCGGTTCGAGGGCGCAGGCGTAGTCGTGCAGTACGTCGAGCCCGCGAGCCAAGCCAACGCAGTCATCGCGGCCCTGGCGCTCGCGCAGCCGCGAGCCGTTGAGATATGCGGGCTAGCGACAGCAGCCCTATGGTACCAGCCGCGAGCCGTTGAGAAATGCGGGCTAGGACAAAAACTTGTGGAGAAGTGTTCAAAAATCAGTACCCTGGTGTTACGGTATTCTGTCTCGCTTCCGGAAAGCGAAGGTCGCCTCCGGAAAGTGAATTGCCGATGGATGAGCCACGACGCCAGTTGCTCGCTCAACCCATAGACGAGTCAATGAACGTCCTCCGCCCAGTAACTCTCCTCGAGAACGATAACCGGCAAGCCGCAGTCCAAGCCCACGATGCCAGGGGCCTACACATCGAGTGCCCCTGCTGCAAGGCACCTCTCCAGCTGGAAAGCGTCTCCCTCAGGGCCAACGAGCCGCAGGCGACGGAGCTCGGGAAGCGTATTCATCTGTCGTGCACGGGGACCTCTCTCGAGAAGGCTACCGATGAGATCCGGCGCCAACTCATCGGTCGGGCGCTGTGGGAAGCAAACGGTATCAAGAGCCGTGCCGCTAACCTCCTCGGCCTCAAGTACTCGACCTTCTGGGAGAACGCGCAACGGTTGCAGGCCAACGAGCCGAAGATGCTCGAAGATTTCGCGATTCCAGCCGACGGGACAAGGCTGGATGAGGTCGAGATCATCGTCGTTCGCTGCGCCGATGCAGCGGGCCGGTGGGAAGTTCGCGTCGATGCGGCAGGCAGAGGGCAGTTGCTCCAGCGGGTCGTTAGCTATGCCAAGCGATCCATAGCCCAACGAGCCCTGGCCAGGACCGCCGGCAATGCCGCCCGTGCCGCGCGGCTCTTGGAGATGAATTACAGCACCTATTACGCCCTACTGCGTCGCTTTCGGCTCGTCGCCGCCGACAGCGACACAGACTAGCAGAGTCTCGCGCATGGGTGTTTGCAGGGGGGCCGAGGCTCTGAACCCGGGCCGGCCGCGTGCTGGCCTGTCACGCGTCAGCCTCCGTCCTTGCGGCCGGCCCGGGCCGCCGCGTCAATGAGGTAGTCCCTAGCCCGCATTTCTCAACGGGTTGCGTCGCGAGGGCGTGGGAAAGGGTGCGG
>JBHHYG010000183.1:0-7301 GCA_046757445.1 Acidobacteriota bacterium | reverse complement strand
ACCTTGGCGGTGTCGCGCGCATTCTCGCCGTGGCTGATCTGCATCTTGTCCGGGGACAGATAGATGGCGTGTCCGCCGAGCTGGGTCATCCCGGTCTCGAACGAGTTGCGCGTCCGGGTCGAGGCATCGAAGAAAATCATATAAAGAGTTTTGCCCGCCAGCAGAGGCGTCGCCCGCCCCTGGGCTCTTGCCGCCTTGAGCTCAGCGGCGAGAGCGAAGAGCTCCTCGAGCTCCTCGGTCGTCCAATCTTGAGTCGTGATGAAGTGTCTTCCTTTGAGCCTGGTTTCCATGCCCTACTCTCCCCTCTTGCGGGAAGAACCGGCGAGCAGCTGTTCTCTCCCTTCAGCCAGAAACGCGGGAATCAAGCTGTAGACCGCGGTCGCCCGGACGAGGTCCTCCACGGCCACTCGTTCCTGGGTGGTGTGAGCCAGCTCCTCCCGGCCGGGCGCAAACCCCACCGTAGGAATGCCGAGCCGGCCCATGCTGGCCACGCCATTGGTCGAGAACGACCAGCGCGAGATGGCCGGTGGCTTGCCGAGGACGGTCTCGACCGCTTGCGCCACCTGCTGGACCAGCGGATGGTCCTGGCGAAGAACCCAAGTAGGGTAGTACTTCTCTTGCTGCACGCGCTCTCCGCGCCAACTGGTGGCGTCGTAGCGCAAGAGGGTGACCTCGGCATCGCCCAGATGAGGCAGCGAGCGCAGTTCTTGCAGGGCGCTCTCCACCGTTTCCCCGGCCGTCAGGCGCCTGTCGAGGTAGATGCGGGCGCTATCCGGCACAGCGTTCAGCGAGGGCGAGGTGCATTCAATAAAGGACACCACCACGGACCCCTTGCCGAGAAAATCATCGTGGGGCAGGCGGCGGTGAAGGGCTTCGATGTCCGCGATAATCGGCGCCATCTTGTAGAGCGCGTTGACACCTTTGTCGCAGTGGGCGCCGTGGGCCGACTTCCCGCGCACCGAGATGGTAATCTCCATGCGCCCCCGATGCCCGCGATAGACGTTGAGGTCGGTGGGCTCCCCCAGAACCACCACATGGGGCCGAAGGCCTTCCTTGCCGATCAAGTGAAGAAGGCAGTAGCCATCGCAATCCTCTTCCATCACCGAGGCCGTGAGATAGAGGGTGACGTCGGCCGGGAGACCGCGCTCGCGGAGAATCTTCGCTCCGTAGGCCATGCAAGCGGTGGCCGGAAGCTCGTCCACCGCGCCCCGGCCCCATACCTGGCCGTCCTGGAGCTTGCCCTGGAAGGGGTCGTGGTCCCACGCCTTGCGATCGCCCACACCGACGCAGTCGATATGCCCATCCATCAAGATGGTGAGCGGCCCCCTGCCGAGCCGCGCCACCACGTTGCCCAGGCGGTCGAAGAACACTTCATCGAAGCCAAGCTTCATGTATTCCTGGCGCACGCGCTCGCACCGCTCCCGCTCGCGGCAGCTCTCGGCGGGTATGGCAATGAGATCGCGCAAGAAGGTTACTATGTTGTTCTCGTAGTGCCGGGCTGCCGCCAGGGCAGCGCTGCCGTTCGCTGTCATCAGGCTCCTTCCTGGCTGGCGCGCTTGGGGCGCGCGCTCGTGATCTGATCGAGGACGCCGGTCTCCCGGTTGAAGGCAGCGATTTGTTCATCCCAGTGCGGGAGCTGAGCCGCCAAGTCCTGCCAGAAGGACGGCTCCCAGAGCCGATTCAGCTCCTCGACGCTCTTCCCCTGCTGCTCGACCCAGGTGAAGTACTTGAGGTTGTGGATCGCCTTACGGTCGACGAAGCGAAGCTCCTTCAAGTGATCGGTGGTCGCTGCGCGCAGGTAGCGCTCGAAGCCGAGGGCGGCATCGCGCTCGGAGTAGGCGCTGCGCTCTTGCTCGAGCTCGGTGAGCCGAGTGCGGTAGAGCTCTACGGAGTCGGTGAAGGGCGTGAAGAGGATGTCCTCGCGGCCGAGCTCGAAGTACCGCGCCGTCTTGATGGCGGCCAGGAGGTTGCAAATGCCCGAGAGACCCAGGAGAGGCAGACGGGAGATGTCGTCGTCGCCCAGTCCGCGACGGGCGAGCTCCTCGCGGCCCGCCGGCTCGTTGAACAAACGCAACAGGCTCACGGTGGCCTCATCATCGATGGCGGTAACAAGATCAGTTGCGCGCACGTTGTGGATCCACGGAACGTGCTTGTCTCCGATGCCCTCAATGCGGTGCTCCCCGAAGCCGGCGAGGAGAAGGGTCGGGCATTGCAGGGCCTCGGCGGCTGTGATTCGGGTTCCGGGGAACTGCTGCTTGAGGTAATCGCCGGCCGCTAGGGTTCCCGCCGAGCCCGTGGCCCCCACCCAGGCGGCCAAGCGGTCGCCGGGCTTGGCTATCTGATGGAAGACTGACTCCGCCGCCGGACCCGTCACCCCATAGTGCCACACGTAGTTGCCGAACTCGTCGAACTGGTTGAAGACGATGACCTCCGGCCGCTGCTTGCGGATTTCCCAGCAGGCATCGAAAATCTCCTTCACGTTGCTTTCGCAGCCGGGCGTCTTGATGATTTCTGCGCCCATCTTCTCGAGCCAAAGGAATCGCTCTCGGCTCATCCCCTCGGGGAGAATCGCCACCGCCTGGCAGCCGAGCAGCGCGCTGTCGAAAACACCGCCGCGGCAATAATTGCCGGTCGAAGGCCAAACGGCACGCTGCGTGGTCGGATCGAACCCACCCGTGACCAGCCGTGGCACGAGGCAGCCGAAAGCCGCTCCTACCTTGTGCGCCCCTATGGGAAAGTGCTTGCCCACCAGGCCCACGATCCGCGCCGGCACACCCGTAAGCGCGGAGGGGAGCTCGATAGCGTTGACCTTGCCAAACCCTCCCGTCTTGGGGTCGTTGCGCCAGGTGATCCGAAAAAGATTGAGCGGGTTCACCTCTTGCGGACCGACCGCCTTCAGGGCAGAGACGACGGAGGGGTGAATGGCTTCGGGGTCGCGCATCTCAGCAAAGGTCGGGATCAGAACCTCTCTCTCGCGGCATCTCTCAACCGCCCGCTGGCGAATGGCTTCTTCAGTCTTCGTACTCACTAGGCTGCTCCTCTCTCGTCGCCGAGCAATCGTAGAACGCGGTTCGCATCAGCCTCCCAGAAAAGGAGTCCCCCAGCGCATGCCTTTGAAGCGCTGCCAGAGAGCAGGTGTCAGTTGGCGTGCTTGGGCGGCAAGGTTATTCGGGTCGAGAATGGTATGGCGGAAGTCTTCCAAGAGGATACGCCCCCGAGCGATGGTATGCCGGACGGGAGCTTCCGTCACGCCATACACCAAGTGGCTGAAGAGGTTCTCGGCTGCGATGGGCGTGGGCGCCGGCGAATCGATGACGATTACGTCCGCCGGAGCACTGGGGGCTAACTCCCCGAGCAAAGGCTCGTCGAAGAAACGGCGTGCCAGCTTGGCGTTGTTCGACAGCAACTCGGGCAACACATCGAACCCCGAGCCGGGGTCGCACCGGGCTGCCCGATGGGCCAGGAAAGCCGCGCGCAGGGCCCGCAGCACGGCAGAAGACATGCCGTCCGTCCCCAGCCCTATGAGACAGCCATGCTCTCCCGCAGTCACCGTATCGAGGCGCCCGACCCCGTTGTTGGCGTTTGATTCGGGATTGTGGATCAAGGCGGCCTGGTGGCGCGCGATGTCGGCATAATCGTCCGCCTGCAGATGAATGCCGTGGGCCAGCAAGCAGCGGTCGTCGAGCAGGTGATACCGCTTCAGACGTTCGACGGGCCCCAGGGCAAACGCCTGCCGTGACGCCTCGACATCAAGCGGATCCTCCGCGACATGAATATGACATCCGGCCGCCGCCGGGCGACGCCGCGCAACCTCGGCTAACGTCTCATCGCGCAGGGTGAAGCTTGCGTGCAGGCCGAAGACGCCGCGGATGCGGGAATGACGCTGTTGCTGCTCGATGAAGCGCAGATTCTCTTCAATCCCAGCCCGGGCCTGGTGGTGTCCGTTGCGATCCGTCACCTCATAACACAGCAGGGCTGAGAGCCCGGCCGCGCCTATGACATCTGCGATTAGGTCCAGGCTGCCCGGCAGACAAGAGGGGGAGGCGTGGTGGTCGAACACCGTGGTGCATCCGCAACGGATGCAGTCGGCCGCGGAAAGCTGTGCGGAGAGGCGGACGGCTTGGGGGTCAAGGGCACGATCAAGGCGCCACCACAAGCGGTCGAGGACGTCGCGAAAAGTGGCCAGCGTGGTGCCAGGGTCGAGCCCGCGCGCCAGGGCCGAGTAGAAGTGATGGTGGAGATTGATCAGTCCGGGCAGGATCATACCGCCGTGGGCGTCCAGGAAGTCAGCGTCAGCGTAGGCGCGCCGCAGCTCGGCCTCGGCGCCGACCGCAAGAAGGCGTTCATCGCGCCAGACGACGGCGCCGGCGGGTAGTACGCTTGGCTGCACGGCGGAGGAGGGCGAGTAGCTGGCGATTACTGTCCCGTTGCCGAGCAACACCGTCCTGCTCATCTTTGCAGCCTCGCTGGCGTTCCTTGCCGGCCCCGCCGTGTTGGCCTCAACCCCGCGTCCCTGGAGGCGCCCCATTCTTCTCTACTCTTGCGGGTCGCGCCAAGAGGGGGTCGGGGTTGACCATGTTCGGCTTGCTGGAGTTGAAGATGGAGTCCCACACGGTCTTCATTCGCCAGAGCAGCGCACTGTCGAAACAGAACCCTTCGGGGCTGCTGGCGTGACCTCCGCGTACCTTGAACGGCTCCCAGTCCAGATCGATGCGGAACTCCGCACCGCGTACGGTGGCGCAGTTGCTTTCTGGCTCGGGCTCGAACTGCATCTCTACGCCCCCGAGGCGCGCATGGAGGATGTTGCTGTCACGACAGAAGCCGTCCTGCGAAGGGGAGGACTTGAAATCCTTGAGAGAAAGAAAGAGCCGTTCTTTCAGCTTGAAGGGTGCACCCGTCTCGGGGCAGTAGACCTCGCAGTTGGAGCACTCGTTGCATAACCCTTCCAGTACCGCCAACTGATGCCGTTTCCGGATGGCGAAGCCAGGGCCTGGAGCTCGCTCAGGTGTCCCTCCGAGGCCAAGCCGGAGCTGCTCGCTCGGCACATCGACGGGGTGGACATCGTAGGCGAAGATGGCGTCGTTCGGACAGGCCCAGATGCACAAGTCGCAGTTGATGCAATCGTACAAATCCAAGGTGCTCTGGATGCGGCGCGGCTCCTTCTTGTTGGATTGAGCGTGGTAACGAACGTCGTCGGCCAGGCGGGGGACCAGGTCGCGCCCATTCAAGCGCCCGGCGACTCGAGTCGCCTGCAGTAGGATAGCCACGGGGTCGAGGCCGGCGGCGGCGACTGCCTCACGCAACACACGGGGAAGGTCGTCGGGGTGGCGCTGGGCAAGAGCGGTAAGGCGGGTCTTCTCGCGCTGCCAGAGCGCTGCGCCTCCGGTGAGCGAGCCGAGCGTTTCCGCGACGGCGGTAGCGCCATGTCCACCGACGGCGAGCACGAAAGCCTCGCGGCTCGTCACCCCGCAGCGCTGCAGCTGTTCTGCCAGGCCGTTCAGGTAGCGCGGCAGGCGCCCGTAACTGCCCTGCCGGAGAAGGTCGGTACAAGTGGTAACCGGCACCATCCCGCAGGCGACCGCTGCCGGGAAGTTCGTCCTCTCAATGCCAGCGGAGAACGAAATGGGAAACGTGAAACCGAGATCCTCACGAAAGCGCTGCATCAGGTTCATCGAGATGACGTGCAAGGGTTGGCCGGAGAGATACATGTAGGGGTCGGTCTGGGTGGGGAAGAATTTCTGATCGTTCACCACCACTAAGGTGTTCGTGAACTTCCCTCCAATGGTGGAGCCCTGCCGTGTTGCAACCGCGCGCAGGCGGCGCATCATCTCGAGCGCATCGTCATACTGGAGGTCTTGGTCGAAGGCCTGACGGCGCAAGGCGAGGTGGTGATAGCCCATGCGGTCGAGGAGAAGCTCCTTGACGCCGTCGAACCCCAGCAGGGTGGGATTGAACTTGATGATGGTGTGGAAGCCGAGCTCTTCAAGAAGATAGCGAGCGATGGATTCGATCTGGTGCGCGGGGCAACCGTGAAAGGTCGAGAGCGTGACACAGTCGGAGATTGAGTCCGGCAGTTCCAGGTCGCGGAATTCAGCCAGATCGCCCGTCAGTTGGCGCCGCAACTCATCGAAGTGCGGGGCGGGATTGCGCAGCGAGCGAAGAAAGCCTGTGACCTTGTCGGATTGGATGCCCTCAAGGTCGTACCCGACGCTGGTGTCATACACCGTGTCGACGCCGGTCGCGAAGCCGGAGGCACGGGAGAAGCCGCCGAAGCCGCGGGTCGCCTTGAGGATTTCGATCAGATAGACGGCTTTCGCGTACTCCATGAGCGACTGGGGCACGGTGAGCTCCTGCGACCATTCCACGTTGTAGCCGATGTTGGGGACATGGATACAGGGCCGAGGGATCTCAAGACGATCGTTGACCTGAACCGTCTTGAGTTCAATGATGCGCCCCCCGGCAAGCCAGGAGAGCACGATGTTGGGGGCCAACTGCGTGTGCGGCCCCGCCGCCGGACCCACGGGGGTGGAGGCCCGGTGGGAGAAGTGCCTGGCGCTGAAGTCGAACTCCTTGGCAGGGAGGAACCACTTGTGCAGGGGGAGGTCGAAGATCGATTGGCTCACCTGGACTTCGCGCCGCATGCGGCGCACCAAGTCCGGGAACGGAACTTGAGTCAGCGTCGCCATGACACGACTACCAGCGTCCTCCGGGTCAAGGGCGGGTTCGGCCCTGCTTGGGAACCGGGAGCCGAATCCCTTCCCGCCGCGTAGGCCTGAAACTCGGTTTAGCTGTGACTCGAGGCTCGCCGGCGCGCTTTGGGCACTGACGGAGCCGCCGCCGGAGCGTCGTCAAGCGGAAGGCGGGAACGCCAGACCTTATCATAGGAGTACAAGGCACCGGCCACAGCGCCGGCCGTGGGGACCAGCCCGATTTCCCCTACCCCCTTGGCGCCGTAGCCGCCGACGTCGTCAGGAACCTCGACGAGGATGACGTCGATGGGCGGAGTGTTCTTCGCCTGGAGAATGCCGAGGTCGCGGAGCAAGAGCGAATCGGGGCGGCCGCCGCTGCAGGGGAAATCCTCGCAGAGGGCATAGCCCAAACCCATGTGGACGGAGCCTTCGATCTGCCCCGCGCAGAGCAGCGGGTTGATGGCTCGCCCGACGTCATGAGCGGCCACGACCCGATCAATGCGACCATCCTCCCCCAGAAGCACGACCTGGGTGGCGTAACTGAACGTCATATGGGTCTTCGGATTCTCTACCTTGGCCCCGGGCTTGGTTGTGAAATCACAGACGTATTCC
>JBHHYG010000182.1:0-7331 GCA_046757445.1 Acidobacteriota bacterium | reverse complement strand
AGGGTCCGCCGGCCAGCGGCCTTCTTTCTTGGACCCTCGGAATCCTTCAGACGAGCGTTACGGGAGTTGCGCTTGCAGCTTGTCGATCATCGCCCGCACCTCGTCGGCTTTCTTCGTGCAGCTATTTCTTGCAGAAAAAGATCCAGTCCCGTCGGTGCAGCGCCGGGGCGAGGGCCGTCTCCTTGCGGAAGACCAGCAGCTGCCTATCGATGACGAAGTAGTCGCTCAGCAGGGCGCGCATACCGGCCAGCGTGTAGGAGTAGGGATGGGCATCCTCGCGGGCGAAGGGGAGGAATCGGTCGATGAGGCGGCGGCCCACGGCGACGGCGGGTGCGTGCAGGAAAATCCCCAGCAGGAAGACCCCATCCGGCGCCAGCACGCGCCGCACCTCGGCGAGCACCTCGCCGGGATCGTGCATGTGATCGAGGGCGTTGACCGAGATCACCACGTCGAAGGTATCATCGGCGGCGGGGATCATCTCCGCCCGGCCGCAGACCTTTCCCGCTTGCGGAAGCGTCGCCGCATAGGCGCGCCGGTAGCTCTCCATGAGAGGATCGAGGTAGGTCTTCGAGCCGGCCTCGAAGTAGCGTGCCGTACAGGTCGGCCCGCAACCGACATCGAGGACCCTGGCGTCGGCATCGAGGCTCGCCGAGACCTCGCGAATGACCGGAAGGTAGCGGCAGACCACCCGCTCAACCTGCGAATCCAGGACGTCGGGCCGCTCCCAGAAGCCCCGCTCCTTGCGCTGCGCGGCCCGCCACCTCGCTTCTGCCTTGTTACCCTTGCCCTGCATCCGCGCGGCTCCTTCGCGCCCGCCAGGGCCGGCACGGGCACCGACAGCTCCTGAGGCTCGATCGCGACCATCCGCTGAACCCGCCGATGATAGCAGGCGGGCCGGAATCCTTCAGACCAACGTTACCTTGCAGCTTGTCGATCATCGCCCGCACCTCGTCGGCGTCGGCAGCACCCGGCGCCTGATCGAGATACTCCTTCAGGTGCTCGATCGCCTTTTGGCGTTCCCCGGTCCGGCCGTAGGCCTGCCCGAGGGCCTTGTGGGCCTGCGGGAAGGCGGGCTGCAGCTCGACACACTTCTCGAGGGCGTTGATGGCCTCCTCCAGGTTCCCGGTAAGCAGCAGCACCGAGCCGAGGTTGAAGTGATGATTCGGATTCTCCGGTTGCAGCTCGACGCTGCGCCCGAAGTGCGCGGCCGCCCGGGCGAAATCACCCTGGCTGGCGCGCAGGTTACCGAGGCCGCTATGGGCGGTGACACTCTCCGGTTCGATGGCCACCAGCCGCTGCAACGCCGCTTCCGCCTCTGGGAGCTGGCGCAGCCGTAGCCGGCTCTGCCCGAGCACACCCAGAGCAACGGTCAGCATCTGGTCGGAGGAGTCGGAATCGCCGAAGACAGCCACGACCTCGTCCATGGCCGCCGCCGCCGCCTGATAGCGGCCCGCCTCGTAGGCCTCGTAGCCCTTCCTGTAGGCACCTCGGGCCGCCTCGACGTTGCCGCTGAGCAGGGCGATGGTGCCGATCTCGTTCACCGCCACCCGGAAGACCATCTTGTGCTCGACGGGAACGTACCCCTCCTTCTCGAATCGGACGCGGTACTCGACGTTGGCCACCAAGCCCGGGTACGAGAAGGCTCCCTGCTCATCGGTAACGACGTCGAACTTGGCGTGCCGCTGGCCGACCTCACTGATCGTCTTGCGGTCTTGTTCGACGGTATCGCTCAGCAGCAGCCGGGAGTGTGTATCGTAGAGCTCGATGATGACTCCCACCCCGGCCAGCGGCCGGCCGTCCTGATCGACCAGCTTGCCGCGCACGATCGCCCGGGCTTGGGCCACCCTAGGCGGCGTCGCCTCGGCGACAGCCGAACCTCCGATCTCGACGACGCCAGCGAGCAACAGCGCCAGCGAAGCGATGCGCCGGAAACGCAAACTCCGCCTGTACATCGACATTCCTCCCAGCCTCGGAAATCCGACCCGCCCTCTACTGCGGCTGTGGCACCCTTGCTGGTGCTACGGCATCAGTGCAGGCCCGCTCCGCCCCGGGTAAATCTGATACTCGGGCTTGCCATCCGCACCGATGCGGAACGCCCCACGGATCTTCCCCTGCGCATCGTAGAGGGTGACCAGAGGCTCCTCCATGACCACCGAAAACTCGGCCCGCCGGGTGCCGTTAGTGTCGTCGAGCACGAACTGCTGTGCCTCTACGGTCTGGCCCGCCGCCGGCTGCATCAGCCATAACGCGACGGCCACGAGGAAGACGCCGACACCCGCCCAGATTCTCATTCTATGGTTCTGCACCTCCAGCCATTCGATGCGATCCCTGAGGGACAGCAGATCCACTTCCGCAGATCTCATCACCGCTCTTCCTCCTTCCTTTGCCGCGCCCGCAGCAGCAAGCCGTTGAGAACTGCGGGTCAAGCATTGCGCACGAACACCGATTCGGCGTAGCCGAGGAGAGCGTGTGCCGCGGGGTTATTCTCGTCGAGGAGCCGAGCCACCCCTCGAGCACCGGTGAATTGCACGTGCAGGCGCACCGGAAGAACCGCTTGCAGCAACTCGATGAGCTGCGCATGGGCGGCCTTTCGCTGGGCCGGCCGGGACAGGCCACGATAGACGATGATGAAGTTCAGGTGCAGCAGGCGTGGCCTCTCGATCAGCGACGCACCGTGCAGATAGACACCCTCGAGCCAGGAGAACTCGGAGAGCTGCGGCCCGATGAGGCCCAATCGGGCACGGACCTCCTTGAGCGGCAAGCCCGGTTTTGTGGGTTTCGATCTCCTCGCCCTCTTACGCGCGGCAACTCGCCTCCTCGCCTCCGTCTGCGCCTTCTTCGAGGCGGCAGTTTGCGGTTTGGCCGGCCGCGCTCTGGACGGCTTCGCACTGCCGACTTCCTCGGCGACGGCTTTCTTTTTCTGCGCCGTCCGCTTGGTGGTCTTCTGCTTGGCGGCCGTCCGCTTGGTGGTCTTCTTCTTCTGCGCCTTCCGCTTCGTAACTTTTTTCTTGCCGGCCGTCCGCTTGGTTTTCTTTGTGGCGGTGGTCTTCTTCGTTGTCTTCCTCTTCGCTGCCCTCTTCTTGGTCGCCGTGCCGCGGGTCTTTTTCTTGGCCGTCCTCTTTCTCGCCGGTTTCCGCTTGCTCGCCTTCAACCCGGCCCGCGAGCGTGGATGCTTCTTCGAGGCGGCCCTCTTTTTCCTGGGCCGTGTCTTCGATGTTTTTCGTCGAATCTTCGTTTTCGACTTCCGCTTCGTGCCTTTCCGTATCTTTGTACGAGAGGACGATCGTCGCGTGGCGGATTTCGCCCGTGATCGTTTACTTTTTGCTTGCTTTCGTGAACGGGCAGCGCGTTTGGCGGTTTTCCTGGTCTTCACCACCCGCTTTTTTCGTCTCGACTTACTCTTTGCCATCGGTGTCAGCCCACCCTTGCCCCCCGCTTCCCCACGATGCCCCTTATGGTAACCCACAGGACCCTGGTCAACGGCAAGAAATATGGCATTCGCGGTCATGAGGTGGAAGAGATCCCCAGAAGGGGGCAAACTCCATGCCGATGAAGATCCGTGAAAGGTTGGCCTTCCTAGCGCAGTTTCGTGCCGATTTCCATCATACGGGCGCCATCCAGCCATCCTCGCGGTATCTCGCACAGGCGATGACCGAGCCGCTTCGGCTGGCGCCAACATGGCCAGGGCGGCAGGGGCTGCGGGTGCTCGAGATCGGCCCGGGAACCGGGGCCGTCACCCGCAGCATCGTCGGCAGTATGCGGGGGAAAGACCGACTCGAGTGCTACGAGGTCAACCCCGCCTTCGTGCGCTTTCTCGAGCGACTCATCTGCCGGGACCCCCATTTCCACCGCGTAGCTGGCCAAATCCACCTCTTCAACGCTCCGGCCCAGGAACTGGAGACCGCTGAGCGCTTCGATTTCATCGTTTGCAGCGCCCCCCTGAACAACTTCGATGCCGCGGCGATCGAGGCGATCTTCGACACGGGCTTCGCGGCGCTGGAACCCAATGGTTGCTTCACTTTCTTCGAGTACCTGGCCTTGCCGGTCTTGCGGCGGTGGCTGGTGCGGGGGCCGGAAGGGCAGGCCCTGGCGGCAACCAAGGCCGCCAAAGACGAGAGGTTGTCGCGGCATTCGAGTCGCTCGCGACGCGTCTGGCTCAACCTGCCTCCAGCCGTCGTACACCACCTGAGAGCAAACGGCGGTTGAGAAACCCCTGATCTCGCAAGCGGCATGTCGTGGCGAGCGTCCCGCGGGCACGATGCGCGCCGGCTCAGGCCGCTGCCAGGACATCGAGAAGGTGGTCGATATCCTCGGGAGCGTTCCAAACCCCGGGGGAGACCCGAATGCCGCTCTCCCTCAGGCTCACCGTGATGCCGGTGGCCAGGCAACGATCATAGGCGGCCCGGGTACGCCCGGGGTCAGCCGCGACCAACCGCAAAATTGTCGAGCGGCACCGCGGCTCGACGGCGCTGTCAGTCCGGAACGACTCGGGCAGGTCCCTGATGAGGCGGTCGAGCAGGCCACCGACGTAATCGAAGATCCGCTGAGGGCCGATCTCACCCAGGAACTCCAGCGACGCCGCCATGGGCATACCGTTGAGGAACGAGGCAGTCTCCGGCGCGTCGTAACGCCGCGCACCCGTTCGATAGTCGAGCCGTAAATCCGTAAGCTTGTTGAAGTCCTCGGCGCCGACGACCGCCTCCCAGTTGACGATCGGAGCCGCAAGGCGCTCGACCCATTCGGGTTGGACGTAGAACAAGCCGGTCCCGTAGGGCGAACAGAGCCACTTGTAACCGGCCGAGGTAACGACCGTGGCGCGGCATCGCCGGGCGTCCAGCGGCACCGCGCCGAGTGACTGCGAGGCGTCGACCACGTAGACAATGCCACGGTCGGCACACAGCTCGCCGATGGCGTTGATGTCGAGCTGGTAGCCGGTGGCGAAGTTCACATGCCCGACCGCCACCACTCGGGTAGTGGGCCGCAGCGCCGCGGCGATATCCTCCACCGTCAACCCATCGCCAGACTCCACGATCGTCACCTCAATGCCCCGCGCACGAAGCGAGTACCAGGGAAGGTAGTTGGCGGGAAACTCGCCGCCCGGAATGACCACCTGATCCCCGCGGCGCCAATCGAGGCCCGAAACCACCAGATTGATTCCGGTCGAGGCGCCGGTGACCACGGCGATCTCATGCGGCTCGCAGCCGAAAAACGGCGCCGCGGCCCGCCGGACCCGCTCGGGAAGGTCGAAGTAGACAGCGTCATCCACCAAGCTCGGATCGCGCTTCCAGGCCAGCGCTTCCTGTACCGCCTCGATGGCCACGGCTGGAAACGGCCCGTGGTTGGCGCCGTTCAGATACACCCTGTCACCGAGACGAAAGTGTTCCTTCCAACCACGCTGTAGGCTCACGTCAGCATTGCCGGGTAGGCATCGCGAATCACCTGCCAGGCTTCCTCGGCCGTATCAACGAAGGTCATCAGATCACGGTCCTGCGGCGAGATCGTTCCTTCATCGACCATCACGTCGAGCGCCAGCACCCGGCTCCAATAGTTCCTGCCGAGCAGCACCACCGGCATGGTCGGCATCTTCTTGGTCTGGATCAGCGTCAGGGCATCGAAAAGCTCGTCCATGGTGCCGAAGCCGCCGGGGAAGATCACCAGCGCCTTGGCCCTCAGCAGAAAGTGCATCTTGCGCAGGGCGAAATAGTGAAAGGAGACACAGAGCTCGGGGGTAATGTAGGGGTTCGGTACCTGTTCGTGGGGAATCTCGATGTTCAGGCCGATCGACTTGGCACCGACCTCGTGAGCCCCTCTGTTGGCGGCCTCCATGATTCCGGGCCCACCGCCGGTGGTAATGACGCAATCGCAGCGGTCCCCCGCCTGGCACTGTGCCGAAACCAGGCGCGCGAAACGGCGCGCTTCTTGGTAGTAATGGACGTGCTTGCAGCGGCGCCGGGCGCGCTCGAGCTCGGCCTCGGCTTCCTCTGATTCGGGATTCTCCTCGACAGCCGCCTCGGCCCTTGCAAGGTATTGTTCGGCCTCCTCCGGAGAAGGCACGCGGGCGCTGCCGAAAACAACGATGGTGGAGCTCACCCCTTGCTCCTGCTGCAGCAGCTCGGGCTTGAGAAGCTCGAGCTGTAGGCGCACAGGCCTGAGCTCATCCCGGTGCAGGAAATCGATATCCTCGAAGGCGAGCCGGTGAGAAGGTAGTGTGCTCAACCACTCGGCCTGTTGTTGGGGCGAACGCTTATTTTCCATCGAGCCTCCTTCGTTGGTCCTGGTAATGGGTGGCTTACCTCCTTCGCCACCATTCATTTGGGCAAGGCGCTAACCGGCGAAGATCAGGAGGACTCGTCATCGAAGCAGCCTCGGAGCCACCTCCCCAACACCAAACCATGAACAAACTCTATCTGCAGCTGTTGACAACGCCCCTTCATTTCAGCCCGATGAGCAATGGGGACTGGGCGCACGTCCGAGCAAAGTGTAGGGTACCGCGCATGGCTGGTGCGGGCGCAGGTAAGGAGGGAGGACCCACAGTGGCACTCACCATTGTCGACAAGGCCCGGCTCCTACACGGCGCACCTCTCTTTTCGGAAGTTCCCACCGAGATCCTGGCCGACCTCGCCGCCCTCACTACAGTTCAGCAGTCCACCGAGAGGACAACACTGTTTCGACAAGGTGAACCGGCGGACTCCTTCTATTTCGTCATCGCAGGCACGGTGCGGGCGCTGTGCAACGAGGAAGAAGTATACCGGGCCGGACCGGGCGAGGAGGTGGGCGCGCTGGCAGTCCTCGACCACCAGCCACGAGCGTTCAGTGCCGTCGCCGACGAGTCCTGCAACTTGTTGCGGGTGGGAGCAGAGGATTTTCTCGACCTGCTCGAGCAGCATCCCGCCCTGGCACGAGGTGTAATCCGGCACCTGGCTCAGGAGCTGCGCAGGGCCGCCGGTGGCGACAGCAGCCACCGGGCCCGGTGAGCGAGCGGAGGTCGCCATGCTGGGTCTGAAGATCCGGCGAGCGGAAGCTCCCATCACCATCTCCTTAGCCGGCTATTTCTTCCTTCTGGTAGCCACGAATTACCTCATCAAGCCAGCCCGCAACGCCCTCTTTCTGGAAGATCTGGGAGCAGAGAGTCTGCCCTACGTCTACATCGGCACGGCCCTGGTCACCTGGGCGGCGATGGTCATCTACATACGCTTCGCCTCCAAGGTTCGATTGCTGACGCTGTTTCGAGGAACGCTGGCCGTACTTTGTCTCAACCTGGTGGCCTTCTGGTGGGGGTTACCCCGCGTCGGTGCCTGGCTGTCGGCGATCTTTTACCTATGGGCGAAGCT
>JBHHYG010000181.1:0-7352 GCA_046757445.1 Acidobacteriota bacterium | reverse complement strand
ATATGCGGGCTAGGTGCTCTTCTCGCGGCTTGGTCCCTACGACAGGTCGCGCCTCGATGATCTCGTTTACCGGCGCCGCGAGTTCACCGGGCAGTGGGCCCACGAGGCGTCGATCCTGCCGGTGGGGAGCTGGCCGCTGCTGCGCCACCGCATGGAGGTGCACCGGGTGCGCCCATGGGGCTTCGAGAAGTTCATGGAAAAGCGCCCGGACTACGTTGCCTGGGCGCTCGATGAGGTCCGCGCGCAGGGCCCCCTGGCTGCGGATGACCTTCCGGAACCCGAGGGCGTTCCCCGACGCATGACCGACAAGTGGGGCTGGGGCCGAGCCGTAAAGCGACAGGTGCTGGAGGCGCACTTCGGCTTCGGCCGGCTTGCCGTGGCCGATCGGCGGGCCAACTTCGCGCGGGTGTACGACCTGGCGGAGCGCCTGATCCCACCGGAGCATCACCGCCGCAAGGTGGAACGCGAGGAGGCGCAGCGCCAGCTGCTGCGGCAGGCTGCGCGTGCACACGGTCTCGGCACCGCTGGTGATTTGGCCGACTACTACCGCATGCCGGTGCGGGAAGCGCGCCAGCGCATCGCCGAGCTGGTGGAGGCAGGCGAGCTGCGTGAGGTGCGGGTGGAGAGCTGGCGACAGCCGGCCTATCTGCACCCGGAGGCGCGGTTACCGCGCCGGATTGACGCCTCGGCCCTGTTGTCGCCCTTCGACCCCGTTGTCTGGACCCGAGCACGCGCGGCACGGCTCTTCAACTTCGACTACCGCATCGAGATTTTCGTGCCACAGGCGAAGCGGAGGTGGGGGTATTACGTACTGCCGTTCCTTCTCGGCGATCGCTTCGTGGCCCGCGTCGACCTCAAGGCAGACCGTGAGAGGCGTCGCCTGCTCGTGCTGGCCGCGTACATCGAGCCCGATGCTGAGCCCGGCGCGGTCGCCGATGCCCTCGCGGCCGAGCTGAGAACGATGACTGCTTGGCTGAACCTCGACTCCGTCGCCGTCGGGCGTCGGGGCGGTTTTGCCCGCCTGCTTGCAGCCGCCGTACCCTTTTAGAATGCGCACCGATCGAGGAACTGAGCGATGAAAGTGGATTTTCACTGGCGCATTTCTCATGCATACCCGATAATGCTCCTCTCTTCCATCGCTTTGGGGACCGAGGGTGGATTGCTGTGGCCCTCCCGAAGTGTGCCTCGCTCCATCGAGCGTGGCCGTGGCCCTCGCAACGGCGACGTCATGCGTTAGCACTCACGAGGGCCTCCGTTGTGCCCGGGTTCTTCCGAATCACCCACTCATCTCTCGCCCCTAATCCGCATCTCTCACCCTGCTCAACCTGCGGGCATGCAGGGGCCGGCGTCTACGGCGTTGCGCTTGGTCAGGTTCCTCGACGTACTCTCGAATACGTCTCGCTCCTCCTCCCGGCGCGCGCCTTCTCCCCGAGGGCCTGAGCGCGCCCTCGCCACGAACCGTGGTGAGAAACGCGGGCAACCTGCGACAGGAGACACCAATGCCGCCAACAGTGCCCAAGCCCAAGCTGAAGCTGGCTAAGCTCGGTGAGCTATTCGAGAGGCAGGGGAAGAAACCGCTCTCGGATCAATCGTTACCTTTCGAATTGGCCAGAGCGGAGATCGGAGAACCGTTTACCTTCAAGAAGAATTCAGCGCCGAAGCTGGATTTCTCCGTCAGCGCCGGAGGTAAGGCCGCGATTCTCGCCTTCAACAACGAGGATGATGTCGACCCCGACGGAATCTTGCGAAAGAAAGAGGGTAAAAGGACCGAGATCGGCGACCTCCCCCCGCAGATCGAGCTGAGCGCGTCCGGCGCTTGGCTCAAGTACGGCTACGAGGCAGACATCAAGGGGGCTCAGGGGGTAAGTCTCGATCAGCTGGGGTTTGCCTTCGACGCCGACAAGAAGCTGGCTGTCGCCGACTACAGAAGACACGATCGCTCCGGCATCGTCTTCCCCGCTGTCCTCAGCGATCTGGCGCATCCTCGATTCGCTCTACGCAAGAAAGACATTCTGTCGCTCAAGGCCGACGAATGCTTGTCCATGCAGTTCATTGGCACCGTGGCTGCGAAAGTGGAGTTGAAATGGGCCGACATATTCAGCTCCCAGTTCGGCAACCTCGCGACCCTACTGAACACGGATGACGTCATCCCCATCAAGGTATCGTCGGGCCTCACCATTTCCTCCTCGGTCAGTCTCAAGGATGACTTCATCGTTGCTTTCTCGAGGGTCAACAGGACCAGGCTTCGCGTTGCCCTGCGAAAGGCAAAGCAAAGGAAAGCCAGCTACTCCTTCGAGTCGTCCGTCGAGGTGGAGTTCGGTGACACGAAGGAGTTACAGAAGGCTCTCGAGAGTGTCGTTGAGGGTGTTCTCGGTGAGCCTTATGCCCGAATCGAGGGGATTTTGAAAAAGAACGCCTTGAGCAAGCTGAGTCCGGCTCAAAGGAAGATTCTCGAGAAGGTCCTGGCCCAGCTGGGCGTCGACGCGAGCATTCCCAACAAGCTCGAGGAGCTCAGGGAACGCATTGCTGACCTGAAGAAGAAGGTCCAGGGAACGATCGAGAGAATCGCCAAGGAAAAGATAACTGCGGGCTTCAAGTACGAGTACAGCAGAATCTCCACTCATACGAGCCTGTTGCAAGCGACCATCCCAGTTAGCCTGCTGAACAACTACCATGCCGACCTGATCAAGGGCAGGCTCGAGACCCTCCTGAAGGCCCTGCGAGACGGGAAGCCTGGAATCAAGCTGGAGACCTATCTCAACAGAAAGACCTTGGCAACCAGCAAGGCTTGGGGCTTCACCCTGGGCATAGGCTCGTGGTCTGTCTATGGCAAGGATCGAGAGAGGATCATGAGGACGGTTGACGAGAATATCCATGGGCAGAAGAAAGTCGCCTACCATGGGCTTCGATCATATGAAGCGAAATGGATCGGCGAAGATTTTGCCTGGACCCTGGACTTCAAGGCGGATATGGAGAGCTTCTCCATGGGCTTGGATCCTACGATCCCCGACTACCGGTTTGGTCTTTCTCTGGTTTGGGAGCGAAGGGAACGACTTTCAGAAAAAGTCATTCGCCGGCTGATTGATACGGCGAGTCTTTGGCAAGTGTGCTCACCGAAAGGTTTCAATACGATCTTCGAGAAGCTACGGGGGAGCTTGGGCAAACGCTGTGACATCACAGTTCAGATGCGGATCGACGATGAGCTGTTTTCCAAGATCCTGCCGGCAATGGGTAGTGCCAGTCAATTCGATTTCTGTGATGGCCTCGGCGCCGCTATGCCCTGGATGAAGGATTACAAAGGACGGAGGATCCTGGCTACTCGTAGGACACTGTACTCGCCCATGTGGAGATATTACTTCGAGCATCCGACCGCTCGGGTAACGGACCTAGCAAAGACCGCGGCGCATCATCTCCGCAAAGTCGGCTATAGCGATTTGTACCCTCTAGAGCTGGAGTATTCGTTTCGAGAGCCCTTCACGTTCGCGGGCTTGGTGCGGCTCAATGGGAATACCATCGTCGACATCGAGGGCTTCATCGACGGCATGCGGCTCTTGCATGACGGGGTCGTCAATCAGCGGCCGGATCATGGCCTGATCGAGAGGGCCTTCGGTAAGATCGAAGGTCTCGGAAGGCAATCTCACCACATCCGTGCGCTTGGCGTTTACGCAAACGATCTGATCAATCAGCAAAGTGGAATGTCGGGGATCGAACGTACGTTGACCGTAGATAACGGGGCTGACACCTATATCTTCGGCATGTAGCGCCCTGGGGCTGGCGCCTCAGCTGATTCCGCGGCTTCCGCGACCTCTGCGGAAGCGCTTGGCGATGGCCTCGAGCTCGTCGGCGTCGATGACCCCGTCACCGTCGGTGTCGGCGCGATCGAAGAAGCGCTCGCGCATCCGCTCGGGAACTTCCTCACGCACGATCAAGCCGTCGCCGTTGGCGTCCCACCGCTTGACGCGCTCGATGAAATCGCCGCCGTCGAATCGCCGGCCGGCGTCAGGGCCTCGGCCCGGCATCGCTCGCTGGCCGCCGAATCGACCGCCGCCGATTCTGCCGCCGGCACCCCGTCCGAAGACCCTGCCGCCGTCGGGATCCCTTTCGAGGTGCACGAGGTAGCTTTGGCTTACCGGGATGCACCAGGTGTTGTCGTTGTCGCAGGCGTAATAGTCGACCTTCAGCTCCAGCGGCGGGTCACCAGGCGCCGGCGCCTCATCGGAGTCGATCTCCAGGAGAAACTCTCGCGGGTCGGCGTCGGCCTCTTCTTCGACCTTCGGGAAGGTTGCGCGCGCCGGCGAGACGCTCACTCCCTGCGGCGGCTGGAGCTCGAACTGTAGCGGCGGGGCTAGGTTGTTCCAGTGCACGTGGTAGAGGGGATCGAGGTGAAAGCCCACGTAGAGCTTGCCGGTGCCGTCGCGCATCACCCCCTGGTCGGCCTCGAGGCGCAGCTTGGCGTAAAACGGCAGCTCGGCGCCCTCGAGTACGGGCTCGATCTTGAGGGCCTGCATGCGGCCCGGCATCTCGACGCGGGGCACGACGCCGGTGGCCACCGTTGGTTTGGCGAACGATGGCGCCGCCATGTCGAGGTCGGCGAGGGTGGTGGGGTTGTCGACCGACCCGACGAGCTCCTCGAGATCCGCTCGCAAGGCGGTCGGATCGCTCCAGGCTCGGCGGCGCACCACCTTGCCGTCGGGGTCGATCACCAGCTCGGCGTTAGGCACGTCGCCAAGGGCCCGCTTGAGCTCGTTGTCCATGTTGTCGGCGAGCCACTCGACGCGGGTGCCCAGGCTGCGCTTGGCTTCCGCCACGTGCATCAGCCGTTCCTCGAGCGTCAAGGGCTGCACGTAGCCGTTGAGCTCGGGATGAGCCAGCGCCTTGTAGACGTAGTAGAACTTGACGTCCCTGGGGCTGTAATCCCTCTCTATGGTCTCCACCCGGGAGACCTTGCTCAGGAAGGGCGGTCAGGTGAGGCAGCCGAGGATGAGCACGGTGTAGTGCTCCCCCAGCAGCTGCCGCAGTTGCAGCGCCTTGCCGTCGGGATCGTACACGACCAGGTCGGGCATCGGCTCGCCGATGGCCGGCGCCACCCTCTCGAAGCTGGAGCCGACGAACTGACCGCCGGAGCCGGCAGGGCCGCCCTGGCGACCCTGTCGCTGCCCACGTTGCGCCGGGGAAGGGGTGCCTTGGACCGTCGATGAGCCGGCAGCGAGAAAGATCGACAACACCAGCAGCGTAAGAATCCGTCTACCCATCGCTCTTTCCTTCGGAGGCATGGCCACCCTCGCCACCCGACTGCGCCACCTTTCTGCAAAGGCCTTGCAACCGGATGCGCGACGCCACCTACCTCCCTGTGGGGATCCTAGCCCGCATCTCTCAACGGCTCGCGCCCCTTGCGCTCGCTCGCTTCACGAGCTGTTGAGAAATGCGGGCTACATTCTTTTTTACAACAGTTTGCCGACCGCTGAACAGACGTTTCGCGGTAAAGATTTGTAAAGCTTTGTGGACACACAGCAGATGAACGGCGGCCATGGTAGTGGCCACATCGTGCCAGCAGCGCGCAAGCGAGAGAATCCGCCGCCGGGTTGGTAGCCGAAGTGGTGCAAGGTAGCGTAGAGTCTCCTGGCCCGGATAGAGAGAAGGGGGAGCCTACGGCGGCTCGCTTGCTGGCGCGGCTCGCCGCCTTGGACAGGGGGCTACAAGATGAGTGAGCTTACGGCCGCAGCATCAAGGAGCGAGCCCGGCCTCCATCGCGCCCTGCGATTGTCGGACGTGGTGCTGCTGAACGTCGTCGCCATCGTCGGGCTCCGCTGGCTGTCCACCGCCGCCCAGATGGGCCCGGCCAGCCTGGTGCTGTGGATCCTGGCGCTGCTGGTCTTTTTCGTTCCCTCCGGCCTGGCGGTGATGGAGCTCAGCACCCGCATTCCCGGCGAGGGCGGCGTCTATCTGTGGGCCAAGGAGGCTTTCGGGGACGGCCACGGCTTCCTGGCCGGCTGGACATACTGGGTGAACAACCTGGTCTACTTTCCCTCGTTGTTGCTGTTCGTCGCCGGCGTCTTCCTGTTCGTCGGTGGAGATGCCTGGCTCGGGCTCGGCGACAACGCCCTCTACAACGCCGGCTTTTCGCTGGCGGTATTGTGGCTGGCGCTGGGCTTGAACCTGATCGGGCTGGAGCGGGGCAAGTGGGTGCAGAACCTCGGTGCCATCGGCACCTGGGTGAGCGCAGTGATTCTGGTGGGCTTCGGGGCGTGGGTGTGGTTCCACACGGGCAGCGCCACCGCCTTCCGGACGGCGCAACTGATACCCGACCTCAAGCAACTTCCTACGCTCGCCTTCTTTGCCACCATGACCTTCGGTTTCGCCGGGCTCGAGCTCGCCCCGGTCATGGGCGACGAGATCCACGATCCGCGCCGCACCATACCCCGGGCGATCGTCATCTCCGGGGTGATCATCGCCGGCATCTACATCGTCGGCACAGGGGTGCTGCTGGTCGCTGTGCCCAGAGAAACCATCAGCATCATCAGCGGTGTGCCGCAGGCGCTGGCGGCGATCGGCGAGCGCGCTGGAGTGGCCGGGATCGCGCCCGTCGGCGCTCTGCTCATCACCGTCGGCGGCATCGGCGGGGTGGGGGCGTGGGCTGCCGGCACCGCCCGCATTCCCTTCGTCGTCGGCGTTGACCGCTACCTGCCGCAGGGGCTGGGGCGGATCCACCCCCGTTGGGGAACGCCGCACGTCGCCCTGCTCACCCAGGGCGTGATCGCCTCGCTGCTGCTGCTGATGGCGGTGGCAGGGTCGAGTGTCGAGGAGGCCTATCTCGTCTTGCTCGACATGACCATCGTTCTCTACTTCATTCCGTTTCTCTACCTATTCGCGGCCCTGCCCGTTCTCCGCGCCCGGGCTCCGGATGGTGAAGAAGGTGTGCTGCGGGTGCCGGGAGGGGCCGCGGGAGTCTACCTTGCCGCGGGGCTGGGGCTCATGGCCACGACACTCTCCATCCTGCTGGCGCTGATTCCGCCCGAGGGGACCGAGGGGCCCTGGTTGTTCGAGATCAAGGTCGTGGGGGGTTGCGTGGCATTCTTGATCGCCGGGCTGGCTTTCTACCTGCATGGCAAGAGGAGCCAGTAGCACCCCGGCAAGACCTCCCTTCCCCTTTCTTGCGCGTGCCGGCAAGCCCCATACGCGGTACTCTACTCGTACCTTGAATACGCTTCTGGGAGGCGCTGATGATCACTCGTGTCTGGTGGGGTCGTACCACCGTCGATGGAGAAGGTGATTACGTCGAGTTTCTTCGCACCACGGTGCTGCCCGCTATCTCCGAGATCGAGGGCCACAGAGGCAGCTGGGTGTTGCGGAGG
>JBHHYG010000180.1:0-7392 GCA_046757445.1 Acidobacteriota bacterium | reverse complement strand
CGCGCCTTGTCCTCGCGGCCCTTGCGCCCGCTCGCTTCACGACCCGTTGAGAAGTCCGGGCTAGGGTTTCGCCCCGGAGCGGGAGGCTGTACCCTTGCCTCGGCAAATTCGCCACCGCAGTGGATGGCGCTGAAAGTTGCGGGCCGAGCGCCGCTTGGGTGACGGTCCGTTTTCCCAGCAAGATCGTTCCCCCGCAGCCTGGTTCCAGTGATCAGCTCGATTGCAGGTATGAATCCCGACGAACAACGCCAGCACCCTCGCTTTCCCAAGAAGCTGGCCGTCGATGTGCACGTCTTCATCCTGCCGGCGTCGCCCTCGGATACTGGCTACGAGGCCCAAGGACGCACCCTCGACATCGGCCGAGGCGGTGTACTCATGCGCCTCGACAGGGAAGTTCGTGAGGGAGTCAAGGTGCGTCTACGGTTCTGGAAATTGCCCCCCGGCGTTCGCCTGTGGCCGCTGATGATCTCGGGCACGATACTGCGCTTGAAGCCCGGTGATCTTCCGGTCGACGAAGGAACGATCGGTGCCGGCAGCCTCTTGGCCATCGCCTTCAGCGAGCCGCTGAGGGAGCTGGATGTACCGGAGGGGTAAGCCAGGGGTGCAAAGGGCGGCGGGCTCTCTACACCTCGCGCTGGTGGTGGCGCTGGTCACCGTCAGCGGCATGGCTTTCACTGCTGCTCTGGCCGGTCCACTCCAGCAACCCGAAAGCGTCCATCTTCCGCATGTCCTGGTTGTCGCCACCGGGGGGACGATCGCCAGCCGTGCCTCCTCACCCGAGCAGCTTTCCGGCTACCGGGTGGCGGATACCGGTGAGGATCTTGTTACCGCCGTTCCTGCGATCGCCGATGTCGCCAAAGTCACCGTCGAGCAGTACAGCAACGTCGGCTCCACTTCGCTTACGCCCGCCGATTGGCTCAAGATCGCCCAGCTCATCAACAAGGCGCTGGAGGGAGCGGGGGGCCATGACGAGTTCGGGGATGTGGATGGCGTGGTGGTTACCCATGGCACCGATGCCCTCGAGGAAACGGCCTTCTTCCTCAATCTGACCGTTCGTAGCCGCAAGCCGGTGGTGGTCGTCGGCGCCATGCGCCCGGCCTCGGCGATCTCGGCCGACGGGCCGCTCAACCTGTTGAACGCGATACGGGTGGCGGCCGAGCCGGCATCGCGGGAGCGCGGCGTCATGGTAATCCTCAACCAAGAGATCAACGCCGCTCGTGATGTTACCAAGAACAACACCAAGCTGGTGCAGACGTTCGTTTCACGCAGTCTGGGACTGCTCGGCATTGTCGACAACGACCAGGTGCTCTTCTATCGGCGTAGCGAGCGCCGCCACACCTATCAGAGTGAGATCGACGTTGCTGAGCTGACACCTGACGATCTGCCGCGTGTCGATATCAGCTACACCTACGGCGGCTCCGACGGTGCCGACGTCGATGCCTTCGTTGCCAAAGGTGCCCGCGGTATCGTCGTCGCCACCGCCGGTGCCGGCGCCACCACCCGGGGGCAAGGCCAGGCCCTGCGAAGAGCGGCGGAGCAGGGGGTGCTGGTGGTGCGATCGAGCCGTACCGGGTCTGGCCGGGTCGGCGGCGGCAGGGGGCGGGGCAGGACCGTCGGTGCCGACGACCTCAACCCGCAGAAGGCACGCATTCTCCTGATGCTCGCCCTCACCGTCACCGACGATCCGGCGGAGATCCAGCGCTTCTTCGACACTTATTAGCCCGAACTTCTCAGCGGGCACCTTCGAGATGTCAGGGGGCCGACGATGGGTCTAGATCTTTCCCGTCGCTATCGTCGACAGGAGATCATGGATTCTCCGGGTCTGTCTCCTGGTCGTCACCGCAAGGCCCTTCGGGCCCTGGCGCGCATCAATCTGGTGTCGCGGACGGCGCACAGGTTCTGGTCCGCAATCCGCGATCTCACCGGCCATGGCACCTCGGAGCCCTTGCGCGTCCTCGATATCGCCTGCGGCGGCGGCGACGTGGCGATTTACCTGCAGCGGCTGGGCCGGGCACATGGACTGGCCATCGAGGTCGATGGCTGTGACGTCAATCCCGCCGCGGTGCGGTATGCGAGGGAGCAGGCGGCGAGCGCAGCCGCGCGGGTGCGCTTCTTCGAGCTCGATGTGATCAACGCGGCCTTGCCCGAGGGCTACGACATCATCTGCTCCTCATTGTTTCTGCATCATCTGTCAGAGCCCCAGGCCGTGGATTTGTTGCATCGCATGGCGTCGTCGACGCGACGCACCGTTCTCCTTCAGGACCTCGTTCGTAGCCGGCTCGGCTACGCCATGGTCTACGTCGGTGTGCGGCTGCTGACGCGCTCGCAGGTCGTTTACACGGACTCGTCGCTGTCGGTGCAGGCTGCCTTCAGCATCGACGAGGTGCGCGCACTGACCGCGACGGCGGGCCTCGAAGGGGCCACAATCAGCCGCTGTTGGCCGCAACGCTTCCTGCTGAGCTGGCAGGCGGGTTAGCCGCCGGGGAGCAGGGCGACGACGCGCGTCGGCCCGCCCGTGCCCTTGGCGATCTTCATCGGCAGGGCCACCACGACGAAGCCCGACGCCGGCAGCTCGTCGATACGGGTAAGGTTCTCCAGATTGAAAATGCTGCCCGCCGATAACACCTGGTGTGCCTCGAAGTCGGTGCTGATGCCGGGGTCGATGCTCGCCGTATCGATGCCGACGGCGGCGGCACGTCGCTCCACCAGCGCCCTGGCCGCGGCCACCGAGACGCCCGGAAAATGCAACGTGCTCACATCCTTCGGGGTGGGGCTGCCGTAGTACTCGTTCCAGTCGGGCCATTTCGCCGCCCAGCCGGTGCGCACGATAACCGCCGCCTCGGCCGGAATCGGACCATGCTCGGCCTCCCAGGCGGTGAGGTCGTCCGGCTGCAGCGTGGCGTCGGCGTCCTCGGCGCTGCGGGCGCTGATGTCGACGAGCACACCGGCGGCGAACAGCCGGTCGATGGGGATCTCGGCCGCCGTCCAGCCGTGCTCGGCGAAGTGGATCGGCGCATCGAGGTGGGTGCCCAGGTGTTCCGGCGAGCTGAAGGCCGCGGATGCGTACCAGTAACCCTTGTCGTTGATTCCCCAGTCGAGGATCTGATGCTCGAAGGGGGAACCTGTGGGCCAGTAGAGGCTGTCGGGGCTCAACGGGTATGTGAGGTCGACCAGCCGCACGCCGTCGGAGGCGGCCAGCCTTTGCAGCGTGGCCGCCGTCATGGGTGTGGTGGAGGCCGTCGAACCGAGGTTAGTGGCGTTCTCCCCGACTCCGCCGCCGCCACAAGCGAGCGCCAGGCAGGCCATCGCGGCGAGCAGCAAGGCACGGCCACGGGACCATCTGCCACCCTCGATCCGTCGAATCCGGTCGGGAGTGTTGGGAACGACGCAGATGAACTCGAACGGCGCCTCGATGACCTCGTACCAATGGGGTGTTCCGGCGGCAATGAAAAGAGTGTCGTTGGCGCCGACCTCGTGGACCTCGTCGTCGATGCCGATACGAGCTCGACCCCGCAGGACGTACTGCTCATGCTCGACGGCATTGGTGTGAGCCGGCATGCCGCCGGCCTCCTCCATGATGATGCGCCGCATGATGAAGTTGGGGGCGCCGTCGTCGGGGCCCACCAGAAACTGGATGCGGGTTGCCCGGGCGCCGGTCAGCGGTTGCGCCTCGACCGCATCGGCGGGCTTGACCACGCCGCCCCTGGACCCGCCCATGCCCGCACTGCCGCCTTCGGAATGACTCATCGGTCCCTCCTCGGATGCCTTTCTCCGCCTGCCCGTTTCGCGGCTCCCACTCCTTTACTGATGATTCTTCTCTTGCCTGCTTGTGGCCGGATCCCTGTCCGTGGCGTCTACTCCGGCGAGTCCGGCAAGGCCGGGCATCGACTTGATATAGAGGTCGCGCTTGGGGTAGGGGATCTCGATGCCGTTTTGGTCGAAAGTCTGCTTGACTCGATCGGTGATCTCGTCGGCGATGGCGCGGCGCTTGCGAGCGTTGCCGATCCAGACCCTGAGCTGGAGGCTGACGCCTGATTCACCGAAGCGCCGGATGATGACCTGGGGAGCGGGCGTCTTCATGACGCCGTCGGTGGAGTCTGCCACCTCTCTGATCAGTCGCTTGGCCAGGCTGGCGTCGGCATCGTAGGCGATGTCGATGGGAATCCTCACTCGGATATCGTCGCCCGAGGCGGTGTAGTTGACGATGTCCCTGCGCATGATCTCGTTGTTGGGAATGACGATGATGAGATTGTCGGTGGTGCGGATCTTGGTGGCACGCAGGCCGACCTCGATCACGTCGCCCCAGGTGGCGGTCTCGGCCGGCGCACTCCAGAGCTCGATGCGGTCGCCCACCCTGAAGGGGCGGTCGAGGATCAGCAGCACACCGGCGATGAAGTTCGACAGGGTGTCCTTGGCGGCAAAGGTGATGGCGAAGCCGGCAACGCTGGCGCCGGCCACCAGCGGTGTGATGTTGATACCCAATTGGTCGAGCGCCAGGATGCTGGCCAGTGCCACCACCAGCCCGCGGATGACCTTGCTGACCAGCGGCAGGGCGGTGTCGTCGAAGGTGGTCGCGGTGCGCGGTGCGAGGTTCTGTTCGAGCAGCGTCAGGATCTCCGCGACGAAGCGGCTGAGTGGTAAGGCGAACAGCACCAGCCAAGCGGCAACCACCACCTTGGCCGTGGCTCCGATATGCCAGATATAGGTCAGGCGCCAGAGGACGAAAAAGACGGTGGAGATCGACACCGCGCTGCGAACCAGGCGGAACAGACAATCGTCGACCTCCGACGCGGTGCGCTTGCTCAGGGGAATGCAAACGCGATCGAGCAGCAATCGAAGAATCCAGAAGACGACGGCTGCGGCCAGCAGCAGGGCGCCGCTGCTCGCCAGTCGGGGCAGCCCCAGCTCCCAAAGCGCCTGCGCCCAGGCTTGCAGGTCGAAGCTGCCGAGATCGATCCCCAGCCAGTCCATGTCGGGCAGGGTACCGTACCGACGACCGGGAACACTAGGAGCGGCTCCTGACGCTGGCAATCCGGCCGCTGAATCGGCAAGCTTGGGGCTTTCGCGGCGAGCACATTCCGGCTGATTCGTTTCCATGAGCGACGGCGCCAGCCTCCGTGCGGCGGAGCGACATCTGAAGGGCTCTGATCCGGTGATGGCGACCCTGGTCTCCCGCATCGGTCGATGTCGTCTTGACGACGTGCAGCGCACGCGCGGGTTCGAGGCGCTGACCGAGGCGATCGTCTATCAGCAGCTGTCGATGCAGGCGGCGGCCACCATCCACCGGCGCTTCAAGAAGGTTCTCGGTGGCCGGCGGCCCAGCCCCGAGGCGATCCTTGCTTGCTCGACCGGGCAGCTACGCGGCGCCGGCCTGTCACGTCAGAAGATCGGCTACCTGCGGGACCTTGCGGGCAAGGTGAAAAACGGCAGCCTGTCGCTCAGAAGGCTGCCTCACCTCGACGACGACGAGGCCATCGCGGCCCTGACCCGGGTGAAGGGCATCGGCCGCTGGACCGCGCAGATGTACCTGATCTTCCGCCTCGGGCGGTTGGATGTGCTGCCGGTCGACGATCTCGGCGTGCGCGACTCGGCCCGCCGGCTGTATGGTCTTGCCGAGCTGCCGGCGGCGCCGCAACTGGAGCGGGTGGCGGAGCCCTGGCGCCCGTACCGCTCGGTGGCTTGCTGGTACCTCTGGCGGGCGCGCCGCGGTGGCGGCTTGCAGCCGGAGTCCTAGGGATGCCCGCCGGCGCTGATGATCGACTCACCCGCCGGCTGCGCGGCGCCGACTTCGAGGGACTCAAGCATACCCTGGTCGACTGTCAGCGCTGCCCGCGACTGGTGAAGCACCGACAGCAGATGGCGCGCCGCAAGCGCGCCGCTTTCGCCGACCAGCGGTACTGGGGCCGGCCCGTGCCGGGCTTCGGTGACCAGGCCGCCCGCCTGCTGCTGGTGGGGTTGGCGCCCGCAGCCCATGGCGCCAACCGCACCGGTCGCATGTTCACCGGCGACCGCTCGGGGGACTGGCTGTACAGGGCCCTTAACCGGGTCGGTTTCGCCAACCAACCGCTGGCAAGGTCGCTCGACGACGGCCTACAGCTTGTCGATGCCTACGTGAGTGCGGCGGTCCGCTGCGCTCCACCGGGCAATCGACCCTCGCCCGTCGAGCGCGATCGCTGTCGTCCTTACCTGGAGCGTGAGATCGACCTACTCGACGCTCGGGGCCCGGGACTGCGGGTCATCGTGCCGCTCGGGCAGTTCGCCTACGATCAGGTGCTGCGCATCTTCCGGCAGCGCGGCTACCCGGTTCCTTCCCCCAAGCCCCGCTTCGGTCACGGTCGAGAGTTCCCCATGGGCCCCCGGCAGGCCGAATCGGGCTCCGCCAGCGGTCCGCCCTGGCTGTTGGCCTCCTATCATCCCAGCCAGCAAAACACCTTCACTGGCAAGCTCACGGAAGATATGCTGGAGGCCGTTTTTTCGCGGGCGCGGAAACTACTGGAGGCGCCATGTTGATCCGCAAGCGACGTGGTTGGGAGATCCCGGAACGGCAGGTCACGCCCGAGGGCGTCTACATGAACCGACGGCAGGCACTCCGCTCCATGGGCTTTGCCGGAGTCGGCATGGGGAGCCTGCTGGCCGGTTGCTCGTGGGCCAAGGAGATCTTCTCTCAGGGAGTGAAGCCGGTTCCCGAGGCGGTACGTTTTCCAGAATGGCCGGCGGCCGATCTCTACCCTGCGGACCGCAACCCTGGCTACTCCGAGGAAGCGACGGGCCGATCGATCACGCCGCCGGCCATCAGCCTCGCCTACAACAACTATTACGAGTTCTTCACCGACAAGTCGGAGGTGTGGAAGCTGGTCGAACAATTCGAGACTCGCCCGTGGGAGATCGAAGTCTCCGGGTTGGTGGAGAATCCTCAGAAGTTCGACGTCGATGAGCTGGTGCGCAGCATGCCCATCGAGGAGCGGGTCTACCGCTTTCGCTGTGTCGAGGCCTGGGCCGCCACCATCCCCTGGGCCGGCTTCCCGTTCAAGGCGCTGATCGACAAAGTGCAGCCCAAGAGCCGTGCCCGCTTCGTTCGTATGGTCACCGTCAAGCGGCCCTCGCAGATGCCCGGCATCCCCAAGCAGCCCTGGTATCCCTGGCCCTATCATGAGGCGCTGACCATTCCGGAGGCGATGAACGAGCTGGCGATGCTGGTTACCGGTGCCTACGGCAAGCCTTTGCCAAAGCAGAATGGCGCACCCATCCGCCTCATCACGCCCTGGAAGTTCGGTTTCAAGAACATCAAGTCGATCGTCAAGATCGAGTTCACCGAGAAGCAACCGAAAACCCTGTGGAGTGATGTTGCCGGCAACGAGTACGGCTTCTGGGCCAACGTCAACCCGAAGGTGC
>JBHHYG010000179.1:0-7492 GCA_046757445.1 Acidobacteriota bacterium | reverse complement strand
TATCACCTCTAGCCCTCGGCTTCGTCCAGATAGTGGCCGTCCCGCGCTACCAGATGGCCGGACTTGACCACCGCCGCTGGTGGGAGCTGGCCGAAGCGATAGGGGATTTGCCGGTAATCGTCTACCCGGTACCAGAGCAGGTCAGCCTTCTTGCCCACTTCGAGCGTGCCGACAGTGGCCCCCCTCCCCACCGCGTGAGCGGCGTTGCGGGTGGCAGCCACAAGAGCGGCAGCGGGACTCAGACGCATCAGAAGGCAGGCGAACGCTACGATCTGGCCCATCGACTCGATCGGACACGTGCCGGGGTTGAAGTCCGTCGCCAGCGCCAGCGGCACACCGGCGGCCTGTAGCCGGCTGGCCGGGGCCTGGCGTCGTGACATCAGGTAGAGGGGCACGCCCGGAAGCATCACCCCCACCACACCGGCCGCGGCCAGGGCCTCCATGCCGGCGACCGAGACGCAGTCGAGATGGTCTGCGGAGATCGCCCCGACTTCAGCGGCGAGGGCTGCGCCCCCCGAGTCGGAGAGCTGATCGGCGTGCAGTTTCGGCCGCAAGCCCGCTTTGCGACCGGCCAGCAGCAAACGCCGGCACTCCCTGCCGGTAAAAGCGCCAACCTCGCAGAAGGCATCGATGAAGCTGGCGCGGTCGGCGAGCGTATGGATCATCTGCTCGATCAGTGCCACATAGCCGTCGCGATCGGCCTGAAACTCCGCCGGCAGGGCATGAGCGCCCAGGAAGGTGGCCACCAGGTCCCACGGACCGGTGCCATCGAGGCGGTGGACGACGCGGAGTATCTTGGCCTCGTCGGCGAGGCTCAGCCCGTAACCGCTCTTGACTTCGATGGTCGTGGAGCCGGCCGCGATCATCCGCCGCAAGCGCCGGCCGGCGCTCTCCACCAGTTGCTCCTCGCTGGCGTTTCTCGTCGCCGCCACGGTTCGCAGGATGCCGCCCCCTTGGGCGAGAATCTCTTGGTGGCTGGCGCCGCCGATACGCTGGGCAAACTCACCTGCCCTCCAACCGGCAAAGACCAGGTGAGTATGGGCGTCGACGAAGCCTGGCAGTACCAGCCCATGCTCGGCGTCCAACCGCGTGGCCACTGGCGATACACGCACCGCCGCCGGCAGCCCGCTGGCAGGCCCGACGTAGATCAGCTTGTCCCCCGCGGCTGCGACGGCCGCGTCCCGCAGCTCACCGACCGCCTCTTGCGCCGCGCCCGTCAGCGGGCCCCCACCGTTGCCCGCCATGGTCAGGCACTTGCCGATGCCGGTGACGACGAGGGTGGCGACGGGCTTCGAACTACTGGCGTCGCGAGTCGTCATGCTGCTGACCTTCCCTAGCCCGCATTTTCATCGCCCTCCTTCTGCGGGCGCGATGAGAAATGGGGCTAGGCCTACTCTTCCTCGATGCCGGGAAGGAGGATGCCGTGCTGCCGAGCAGTTTCCACCGCCTCCGGATAGCCGGCGTCGGCGTGCCGCGCAACGCCGATGCCGGGATCAACGGTTAACACCCGATCGAGCCGCGCGGCACGCTCGTCGCTGCCATCGGCGACGATCACCATGCCGGCGTGCAGCGCGTAGCCGATGCCCACCCCGCCGCCGTGGTGAAAGGAAACCCAGGAAGCCCCGGCCACGGCGTTGAGGGCAAAATTCAGCAGCGGCCAATCAGCGACGGCATCCGAGCCGTCACGCATAGCCTCGGTTTCACGGTTCGGGGAGGCAACCGAGCCACAATCCAGATGGTCCCGTCCGATGACCACCGGCGCGGACACCCTTCCGGCCCCGACCAGCTCATTCATGGCCAGCCCGAATCGCGCTCTCTCTCCGTAACCGAGCCAGCAGATACGCGCCGGTAGGCCCAGTTGCGGCACTCGCTGGCGGGCCAGCCGCACCCATCGATGGAGCACGGCATCGTCAGCGAAGACGCGCAGCAGCTCGTCATCGAGGACCGCCAGGTCGGCCGCATCACCCGATAGACAGGCCCATCGGAACGGCCCGCGCCCCCGGCAGAACAAGGGTCGGATGTAGGCGGGCACGAAGCCAGGATACAGAAACCGGCCTCGCGCGTCGCGCACCGTCACCCCGGCAGCTTCCGCCTGGCCGCGCAGATTATTGCCATAGTCGAAGCACACAGCCCCCGCCTCTTGCAGCTCCAAGATAGCCTGGGTATGGGCGCCGATCGAAGCGAGGCTACGTTGCTTATACTCGGCAGGGTCAGAGCGGCGGAGCTCGTCGAGCTCGTCCAGGTCCCCTCGAGGCACGTACGAGAGCAGGTCGTGCGCCGGTGTCTGATCGGTGACCACGTCGGGCACCACGCTGCGCCGTACGAGCTCCGGATAGATATCGGCCGCGTTGCCCACCAGGCCGACGGACAGCGGCTCGCCGCCCTCACGGGCAGTCTCGATCCAGGAGAGCGCCTCGTCGAGGTTCTCACTCTGACGATCACAGTAGCCCTCGTCGACCTTGCGGGCGATACGCTCTCGTCGCACCTCGACGATGAGCATGGCCGCCTCGTTCATGGTCCCCGCCAGCGGTTGGGCACCGCTCATGCCGCCCATACCGGCTGTCAGCACGAATTTATTCTTGAGGCTGTCGGCCTGGAATTCCTTCTTGGCGCAGGCTGCAAGGGTCTCGTACGTGCCCTGCAGAATGCCCTGGGTGCCGATATAGATCCACGACCCCGCGGTCATCTGCCCGTACATCATCAACCCCATCTCGTCGAGACGATCGAACTCGTCCTGCGTCGCCCACTTGGGAACCAGATTGGAGTTGGCGATGATGACTCGTGGTGCATCTTCCCACGTACGGGCGATGTAAACGGGCTTGCCCGATTGCACGCAAAGAGTCTCGTCCGGGGCCAGTGCTTGCAGGGCATCGACGATACGTTGATAGCAACGCCAGTTGCGGGCTGCACGGCCGCTGCCACCGTAGATCACGAGGTTCTTCCAGTCGACGGCGACGTCCGGGTCCAGGTTGTTCTGCAGCATCCGAAGTGCCGCCTCGGCGTCCCAGGTAGTGCAAGATCGCTGTCCACCACGCGCAGCCCGGATCGGTCCCGCCGGCCTCGCCTGCTCTTGCATCGGGCGACTCATGCGCCCTCCTTTCGCTCTAGCCCTTGATGACCCCCATCGGCTTTAGGCGGAACACCTTTTCGGAGACGCCGACACCGGCCATGACATCGACGACGTCGGCGACATCTTTATAGGCGTAGGGCATCTCCTCGGCCACAGTGCGCATACCGATCGCACGCAAAACCACACCCCTGCTCTCCATCTCCGCGAGCAGATTCCGCCCACGGCTTTCGCGCTTGGCACGCTTGCGACTCATCAGCCTTCCGGCGCCGTGGCAAGTGGACCCGAAAGTCTTTTCCAAGGAGCCGGGGGCACCGATCAGAACAAAAGAGTAGCGCCCCATGTCGCCAGGTACCAACACCGGCTGGCCGATCTCGCGCAGGCTATCGGGGATACGAGGGTCGCCCGGCGGGAAGGCCCGTGTCGCTCCCTTGCGGTGTACACACAGCCGTCGCTTGCGGCCGTTGACGACATGGTCCTCGAGCTTTGCGATGTTATGGCAGACGTCGTAAATGAGCTCCATGCGCAATTCGCCGGGTCCGAGGCCGAATACCTCCATGAAGCATTGCCGAGCCAGATGAGTGATGGCCTGGCGGTTGGCCCAGGCGTAGTTGCCCGCGCAGGCCATGGCACCGAGGTAGGAGCGGCCCTCCTCGGAGTTCACCGGCGCACAGCAGAGCTGCCGATCTGGCAGCTCAATGCCATATTTGTCGACCGCCCGCATCATCACTGCAAGGTAATCATCACAGACCTGGTAGCCGAGACCGCGGGAGCCACAGTGGATCAACAAGCAAACGGTTCCTTTCTCGACTCCGAGCCGCTCGGCAACCCGGGGCAGATACATCTCATCGGCAACGCCCACTTCCAGAAAGTGGTTGCCAGAGCCGAGCGTTCCTACCTGGCGGCGGCCGCGATCGATGGCGCGCGCCGACAGGGCCGCGACCTCGGCACCGGGCAGGCAACCATACTCCTCGGTATGGAGCAGGTCCGCCTCGTCTCCCATGCCGCGTTCGTGAACCATGTAGCCGGCTCCTTCTATCAAGAGCTTGTGCATCTCCTGCCGCGACAAGGCCTCGATCGCATGCGACGAGCCAACGCCGGCGGGAACGGTCTCGAATAGCAGATCGACGAGCTCGGGCATCCGCTCCCGGACGTCATCCGCCTTCATGCCAGTGCGAAGAACGCGGACGCCGCAGTTGATGTCGTAGCCAACGCCACCCGGGGAGATGACACCATCATTCTCGGGGTCCGTGGCCGCCACCCCACCGATCGGGAATCCATAGCCCCAGTGGATGTCGGGCATCGCCAGTGAAGCAGTGACAATGCCGGGAAGGTGGGCCACATTGGCCACTTGCTGCGGGCTTTTGTCGTTCTCGATCTCGCGCATCAGCTCGGCGCTGGCGAAGATGTGCCCCGGGACACGCATGCCGCCGCTGCGCGGGATCTCCCACAGGTATTCATCTACCTGACGAATCGCTGGCGGGAAAACCGTTTTAGACATCGATGATCACGGTTGTACGCCAAAGCTCCCCGACAAGCCGGATTTCCATCTCATGATAGGTGATCGCCTTGATCTCTGTGTGCACCGTATGTCGCTCCGAATCGTAGAGCTCACCCAGCACCGTGCCGCTCACCGCCGCGCCATCACAGCGCACGTCCACGGCACCAGCCGCTAGCCAGCTTTCTGCCTCCAGCCAAAAGTAGATCTCCTGCAGCCAGCGGACCAATCGCTCCTCGTTACTACCGCCGACGATCCTGAGCGTGCGCTGCTGATTGGCGAGGACGGCGATGCGATCGTAGCAAAGCTCAGCCAGCGCTCCGACCGCCTCACTGTAAAGGCCGGGCAAGTCAGGCGCCCAGATGTCGAAGCCCAGATCCGCCGTGTGCTCGATCTCTCGATGACCAGCCGCAGGTCCGCTCACCGGATTGGACCTTACACCCCTGCTCCCAGCTCCGCCCGCATATGTACGAAGCCGAGGATGTCGGCACGGGAAACAATTCCCACCAGCTTGCCGTCGGCCACTACCGGCAGGCACCCGACTCCGTCTTCCACCATGCGCATCAATACCTCGAAGGCATCATCATCGGGGCACAGCGCTGCCACAGACTGGAGAGGGCTCATGCAAGCTTGGACCGAGGTCCGGCTCCATTCTTCTCGGGGCACGTCTTTGATCTGGTTGATGTTGATCATCCCCACCAGCTGACCATGCCGCTCCACTGGAAAAGAGGCGAAGCGGTGGCGGAAGAAGTAGGCGTTGACCAGCTCTTCGAGCGACAGATGTGCTGGCACCGTAACAGGATCGTGGGTCATCAGCTCCGCTACAGCAATGCCTGACAGGCCCTCACGCAACGCCACCTGTTGATAGCCTGAGACAGCGGCCTGGTAGAGGAACATGCCGATGAAGATGAAAAACAGTCCCTGTACCAGCACATCGGCAAGCAAGGTGAAGAACCCGACGCCGATGAGAACGTAGGCGAAGAGTTTGCCGATGTTGCTGACGACGCGCGTGGAACGGCGCAAGTCGCCGGTCTTGTGCCACAGGGCTGCCCTCAAGATGCGCCCACCGTCGAGAGGAAAGCCCGGCACCAGATTGAATCCCACCAGTGCAAGGTTGACGTAGCCGAGATACCACAGGACCGCTTCTAGCCCCTCGCCACCCAGCGCCCCGAGTGGTGTCGAAGCGAGTAGAAACGACACGCCCAAGACGACGCTGCATGCCGGGCCGGCCGCAGCGATGAGAAACTCGCTCCGCGCATCGGGCGGCTCGCCACGGATCTGGGCGATGCCGCCAAAAATGAACAGCACAATGCGCTGTATCTGCATACCCTGCCGCTTGGCAACCAGGGAGTGGGAAAACTCATGTAGCAACACCGAGACGAATACAAGGATCGCGGCGATGATGCTGATCAGCCATCTTTGTAGCAGCCCAACGTGCGGATAGTTCTGCGGGAAGTAGTAACCGGCCAGGCCGGCAACGACCAGCATGAAGATGATGAACCAGGTGTAGTCGATAACCACCTGGATCCCCTGAACGCGAAAGATGCGGATACCTCTGCCGTTCATCAGCGGCGCGGCGGTGACACGGAGGCCAGGCCAGGCTCAGGCATCCGATAGACGGTGATGCCAGAGACAAAGGCATCCCCCAGCGCGATGTCGCGAAGCGGCTCGAAGTAACCTCCAAGCAGTCTGTCCCAGCGGTCGAGGACGCCGTTGCCGCCGCCGCCGGGGCCGCGATCCTGATAGATCACGGCGACGTGATCTTCGATGGCCAGCAAGTCGCCGATGCGGACATCATCGAAGGTCACGGCGCGCGGCGGATCGTCGGTGAAGTAGTAGGTGCCATCCTCGGCAAGAAACATTTCCTCGACGACGGTGCTGGCGTAGTCAGGCAGCTGCCGCCACGAGAAAAAAGGCAACTCATGGTCGCCGAGGCGCCGATGCACAGCGATCCAAAAATCCAGGATGGTGCCGCCGATGAAACGTGTAGCCGGATGCTCCTCAGGTGGCAGGCTCGCGAGAACGGGAACGTAGGGAAGACCAGCGTAAGCCTGGATCATTCCCAGTGGCGTGTCGCTCGCGCGCAGGCTGACGCGATGAGGTTGCTCTTCGATGCCAATGGCCTGAACCGCATCGGCCCCGGGAGAGGAAGCTTCATCGAGGATGCGGCCGCGGGAATCTCGAATCACGGCCTCCGCCTTGAAGCGCATGGTGCCGACCTCGGAGCGGGGAAAGGCATCGCTGCTGGGCGAGATGTCGGCGGCATGTCGAGGTGAAAAACCCCAGGCAAGCATGAGCGTCTCCTGGTAGCGGATGTCGCTGGGGAGGAAGCGATCGGAAAGCTTCTCGTTGTCGAAGGGGTAAAGAGGCTCGACCTTGAACCAGAGGAACTCCAGCCGGTTCCACCATCGACTCCACGGCTCCACCTTCACGATTTCTGCATCCGGGCCTCCAAGGCGAATCTGATCGACGGGACCGAAAAAGCGGCGCCCCGGGTCGCCCGCTCCTGCCTCGACGACCGCGTACAGCGTCACCGGCGTAGCAACCAGTTCCACGTCGGGCGCGGCACTGGCCAGCTCGTCGCCGAGCGCGGCTGAAACCACCCAAACGCGTTGAAGCTTCGGCGTCAACCCGCGCCGCAAGCGCGGCACCCCCAACCAGAGAGTCACCAGCGCTGCCACCAGTGTGGAGGCGATCACCAGGAGCCGAAGCGTTTCCCGGTTGACTGCTCCCGGCGGGCGTGGAGAGGACCAGGTCGATGGCGTTGCGCTGGCTCGGTTCGCTAGCCCACATTTCTCAACGGCTCGCGGCTGTGGTGCCCGCCCGGCGCGGGCCTGACCGCATCCTCGCGAGATAGCCCGATGAGCAACGCGGGCTAGCCCGCATTTCTCAACGGGTTGCGTCGCGAGGGCGTGGGAAAGGGCGCG
>JBHHYG010000178.1:0-7524 GCA_046757445.1 Acidobacteriota bacterium | reverse complement strand
TACGCCTGCGCCCTCGAACCGGCGCGCGCCTTGTCCTCGCAGCCCTTGCGCCCGCCCGCTTCACGACCCGTTGAGAAGTTCGGGCTAAACCCTCTCGACGCAGGCGGCATCTCATGAGTAGAAGAAGCACCGGGCCGGGAAGCCATCGCCGGGACCCGCGGTGCTCGGCATAGAGTTCATGGAGGCCACATCAGAGCGACCGCCCACGATCTGCGGCGAGATTCCGTGATCGACCTCGTCGCTGAGGCTCAGAGAGGAGATGTCGATGCCTTCGAGCAGCTGTATCGGCAACATGCCGGCCGTGTCTATGCGCTGTGCCTGCGCATGACAGCCGATCCGTCGCGTGCGGAGGAGCTGAGCCAGGATATCTTTCTTCGTGCCTGGCAAAAGTTGGCCACATTTCGGGCAGAGGCTGCCTTCTCGACCTGGCTGCACCGGTTAGCGGTCAACGTTGTACTGGCCGACCGGAGGTCGCAGTGGAAGCGATGGGCAAGGTTGGTGTTGGTGGATGACACGACGCCTTTCGAAGGTTCGGGGGCGGCGTCGAGGATGAAAGAGGCGGGAGCTGGAATGGATCTGGAGCGAGCCATTGCTTTATTGCCGGAAGGTGCTCGAGCGGTGTTCGTGCTCCACGAAGTCGAGGGATACCGACACGCCGAGATCGCCGAGCTCACTGGCATCGCTGTGGGAACCTGCAAGGCCCAGCTTCACCGGGCTCGTCGGCTCCTGCGGGAGGCGCTCGGGAGATGAGCTGTCAGGGGATGGAAGAGCTGCTGAACGAGTACGTCGATCAAACGCTGGCTGACGACAAGTGTCACGAGGTGGAGCGGCACATCGACGGCTGCCAGAGCTGTCGGGAAACCTTGGCCTCGCTGCGATCGCTACGAGCTGAGGCAGCGGCGCTGCCGAAGACCATCGTGCCGGCACGCGACCTGTGGCCGCAGATCCGCGCCAGAATCGGCACGACAACGGTCGCCAGGGAGGGCTCCGCCGGAAGCGGGCCTTTCTCCGTCCTGGCCCTCCGCTCCGCCCGGAGCCAGTGGGCCCTTGCCGCCGCTGCCGCCATGGTGCTGGTGGTTTTTTCGGCCGCCGTCACAAGCTACCTGCTCACGGGGGGGGCGGGCGTGATCCCGGTCAGCGGCGTTTCTGCGGGTGCCACATCGCTCGTGGTGGCGACGCTGGATGAGTTCCGCCCGGCCGAGGCCGATTACGCGCTGGCCATCGACGAGTTGACCTGGGCGCTAGAGGAACGCAGGGACTCCCTGGATGCGGACACCATTACGGTGATCGAGACCAACCTACGGGTCATCGACGCGGCCATCCGCAGGGCCAGGGCGGCCCTCGAGGATCATCCGGGCAGCCCCAAGCTGGCGCGCATCCTCTCGAACAACTATCGAATCAAGCTGGATCTACTCGAGCGGGCGAACAATCTCGTCGAGAGGAGCTAGACCGATGATCAAGACGCGGGCGACCGGTATGAAGATTCTGCTGGCGGCGTGCGCAATTTCCGGGATAGCGGCTTCGCCGCCTGGTGGCGGCACGAGTTTCGCTGCAATGACGCCAACCCCGAGTGGCACGGCCATTGTTCCGCTGGTGGCACAGCGGCACGTGGACGAGCGGCGGCCGGCCTCCGCCGATGCAGAGATCGAGATCTACAACCTGGCGGGATCCCTCCGTATCGTCGGCTGGGATCGCCACGAGGTCCGGGTCACGGGTACGCTCGGCAAGGGTACCGAGGAGCTGGAGTTCGACGGTGATGAGGACGACATCGATGTGCGGGTCGTGGTTCCGCGACGACGCGGGGGTCAATGGGACAGCGATCTTTACGGATCCGACCTGGAGATCCACGTGCCCTCGGGTAGCTCGCTGGACGTGGAGACGCTCAGCGCCTCCATCGACATCTCCGGGATCTCGGGCGCGTTGAGCCTCGAGTCGGTGAGCGGGGCCGTTGACGTCTCCGGGGGGTCCGACGAGATCGACGTTGAAACAACTAGCGGTAAAATCGGGGTTCGCACCTCTTCATCCACAGTAGAGCTCGACCTCAAGTCTGTGAGCGGGTTGGTGGTGGTACGGATGGCAGGCGGCGAGATCTCTGCCTCCACTGTCAGCGGCAACATCGAGGTGATTGCGGAGGATCCCAGGGAGGCCGAATGCGAGTCGGTCTCCGGGAACATCCGCTTCGAGGGCGACTTTTCGAGCCGGGGTTCTTATCAGCTCGATAACTTCAGCGGCAACGTCGAGGTGCTCGTATCTGCCGACGCCTCGGCTAGGTTCGAGATCAGCTCCTTCAGCGGTGGCATCGAGAACGATTTCGGCCATGAGCCCAGGCGAACGGAGCGCTATACGCCGGAAAAGGAGCTGGAGTTCTCGCTCGGGAGTGGCGCCTCCCACGTGTCGGTGGAGACTTTCAGCGGCAGCGTCGAGATCCGCAAGCGCTAGCAGTGGGCTGGTGACAACTCCGGCTTAACCTGAGCTTCTCAACGGCTCGCGGCTGCGCGAGCACCCTGTCAATCACCAGATCCAGATCTTGACTTCCTCGTCGCCGTCCCGCAGATGGACGAGGTCACCGCTGAGCGATCGGATGACCTTCACCAGCTCTCGCGTCCTGAAGCCCTCGCCGTCGTAGTGGCTCAAGATATCCTTGGCCGCATCCAGCGGCACAGTGACATGGACCTCCTCGTCCTCTCCTTCCACCACGTCGACCTTGATGTTCTCTCCGGCCTTGGCGACCAGGACCTTCTCCTCACCCTCTTCCACCGAAACAAGGACGCCGTCGCGGGCGCCACGTAGCTCGTCGACGGCTTGCTCGATGGCGGGCAAATAGGGAGCAATCTCGGGTACGGCGATGTACTGTGCCTCGCTGGGCGCGAACCTCACTGCCACCTGTGCCAAGAACAGCGGCACTGGAATGATGAGGTGGTGTCCTTGAGGTCCACCTGCCCGTACATCGACCACCACGTAATCGGCGCTCAGCAGTAAGCCGAGCAAAATCGCGGGGATGATCAACAGCCCTATCAGTAGCTTCGTCGGCATCGTCTCTGCTCTCTCCTCCACCGCCTGCGCACCGCAAGGCCCATTCGCAGTTCGCTACTCATTGCTAGCCCGCATTTCTCATCGGTCGTAGCCCGATGAGAAATGCGGGCTGGAAGATCCTCCTTGGTCACTCGATCCAGACGCGTACGCTCGTCTCATCCTTCTCGACCCGGACGATCTCACCGACCTGGGTCCGGACCAGTTCCTCGAGGGCGCCGCGCATGTCAAGATCCTCGCCCCCTCCGGAAAGTAGGGCCTCGACCACGCTTACAGGGAGCTCGATCCGTCCCTTCTGGGTGCCCTCGTCAGGGTCCTCGATCTCGACCAGGACCCGCTCACCTTGGCGCGAGATTCTCACCGTTTGTTCATCATCCTCGATGGTGACGAACTCAGCGTCACCTGCAGCGCATACCTCTTTCCAGATGCGTCGCAAGTCCTCCACTTCGAACCCCTCGTGTCGTAGCTGGTGACCCTGGCGGTGAAGCTCGGCCTCGGCGACATCGAGGGCGACGGCGACCAGCGAGATGGGAAGGTTGACGCTGACCTTCCTGCCTTCGTCGCCGTTTTCCACTACCCGGATGTGAAGCCACGGAGACGGCTGCTGGGCTCGGGCCAACCCTGTACTCAACAGCCCGACGGCGAGGAGGGCCGCCAGCAGCGATTTTCTGTCCGTTATCATCTTTTGCTCCTGTGGCGTTTTGGCGGTACGGTTCCCGCGTTACAGAGCCGCTTGCCAGTCACTCCTTTGTCCCGGCATGCCGAGCCGGGTCTGCTTCAGCTTGATAGACGCAGACTTTGGGGTGAGGGTTTCATCGAAGCCGCAGCCAGTGCAGGGAGGGGGCCATCGCCGCTCCTTATTGGCACGAATGCACACTTGTAATCATCTATGCCTACATACCCTTCGCCTTCATATATCATTTCCTTTGACAAGCTACTAGAACAAAGCTAACAATGTGAAAAGCTTGTAGGGCACTTCCATTCCCATGGTATTGCCCGGTTGTTGGGGGTCAGCTGTGGCCATACGATGATCCCCGTGAAGCCACGACGATGAAAGACGAAGGGCCCGACAACGAGACAAGAGGTACCGAGGATGCCGGCAGCGGTCTGAATTTGGACGCTGCCGCCACCTCCATCGCGTCGGCACGCACGCTCCTCAAGCTCAGGCAATCTGTGGGCAGAAATCTGCGCGCTGCCATCAGGTGCCTTCTCGAGGCACAGGAGAGGTTGGAGAACAACGGCCCGACGTCGGTCATGCGATTGGATCTGCTCGAGGCAATTCGGCTCATCGGGGCCGTAGAGCACGAGATGAAGGGGCCGGATCAGGAGGTTTCCAATCAGGTGACATCCTCGAGTAGCCTGAACCGGCGCGCGTTCCACCGGTTTGATGCCACCTACCAGGTTCAACTCGAGCCGGAATTTCAGTTCTCCAAGTCGGATCTCCCGCAACTACCGATCAGCGGCATGACACTCAACGTCAGCAAGGGTGGTATGCTGGCGACGATCGATCAGGGAGTGTTGCGGCACGGTCGATACCTGGTTCGATTCCTCCGGGTGGGGGAAAGCGTCAAGCCTGAGATCATGTGGGGAGCTGTTCGTAGATCTCGGGCGAGGAACTCCGGCTGGGAAGTGGGTATCGAGTTTGATACACCGCTCGAGTTCCTGCAATAGACTCGGTGGCGACCTGGCGGCGTCAACCTGTCGCCCGATCGAGGGGCTTTGAGGACCAACTTCGACACACGTCGTCCGCCCTGCCGGTGGCGTGAGTCGGCCCAATCCTCGAGGTCTCGTTTGTACTGAGGCAGTGGTATCTGTGAGGGGGTGGGTTTGGATCGTCGTCTGTTCCCGCGTCTGGCGATCTCCTGTCCGGTGAGGCTGGAGGTCAAACTGCTCGGCTCCGAGTTTCAAGTCAGCCGCTTCGATGCCAATGGCGTCACCCTCAATATCAGCCGCGGCGGCATGATGGTGCACGTCGACCGACGCATAGGTCACGATTCTGCCTGCAAGATCTCGATCTTCCAGGCGGCGGGGCTCGTTCAACCCGAGATTCTTCGTGGTACGGTCCGCCACTCATCCATGGCGCACTCCGGCTGGCAAGTCGGTATCGAGTTCGATTCGCCGCTGGAGGTTCTCAGAGGGGCCGAGTAGCTTTTCTTCCCATGTACTTGTCGTTTCATGGTGCCGCACGTGAGGTAACCGGTTCCTGCCATCTTCTCGAGGCGAACGGTTCCCAGATCCTCTTGGACTGTGGTCTTTACCAAGGCGGCAAAGAGCGCCACAGCCGCAATCGTGAGCCGTTCTCCTTCTCTCCAAAGGCACTGGACCATGTAATTCTGAGCCACGCCCACATCGACCACTGTGGCCGGTTGCCGCTTCTGTTGCAGGCAGGCTACCAGCGGCGGATCTTCTGTACGGCGGCCACAGCCTCACTGTGTGAGATCCTGCTTCGTGATTCCGGCCATATCCAGGAGGAAGACGCCCGCTGGAAAATCAAGCGATTGAAGCGTCTGGGTGAGGACTACTCTTGGGTTCGGCCGCTGTACACCGCTGAGCAGGCGTTAGCCGCGCTCGAGCGACTCGATCCGGTTCCGTTTGGCGAGACCTTCGAGCTCGGTGACAAGGCTCAGGCGAGGTTCGTCGAGGCCGGACACATTCTCGGCGCTGCCATTGTCGAGCTCACCGTCGAGCAGAAGCGCCCGGCCCGCATCGTCTTTTCCGGCGACCTCGGGGTGGATGATGCCCGACTCCTCGGACCGCCGCAGCCGGTGGCCTGCCCAGACTACCTGATCATGGAGTCTACTTACGGCGATCGGGTCAGGGGGAATTCTGGGGACAGAACCGAATTGTTGCTCGAGATCGTCTCCGACACTCTCGACAGGGGTGGCAAGGTGATCATCCCGTCGTTCGCAATCGGCCGAACGCAGGAGATTCTGGCGCGCCTCAACGACTTAGTGGAAGGCGGCCGGCTGCATGGTGTGCCGGTCTACGTGGACAGCCCCATGGCGGTCAAGGCGACGAGTGTTTTCAGCATGCACCCAGAGTGCTATTCGGAAGAGGCGCGTAGCCTGCTGAAGGTCGGTGACAAGCCGTTGCAGTTCGATGGTCTGAAGCTGATCGACAGCGTCGAAGCGTCGAAGGCAATCAACCACGAGAAAGAGCCCAGCATCATCATTTCCGCTTCTGGGATGTGCGACGGCGGCCGAATCAAACATCATCTCAAGTACAACATCGAGGACCCGCGTTCCACCATCTTGTTCGTCGGCTACCAAGCCAACCGATCACTCGGGCATGCGATCCAGTCGGGCAGATCTGCAGTCAGGATCTACGGAGACGAATACGAAGTGCGAGCCCGAGTGGTGTCGATTCATGGCTTTTCCGCCCACGCCGATCTGCATGGCCTGAAGGAGTGGTTCCGGGCCCTTGGGGATGTCCCGCGGCAGACTTTCGTGGTGCACGGCGAAGAGGACGTGGCGCTGGGCTTTGCCTCGACGCTCGAGGATGAGTTTCGCGCGTCGGCGTGTGCCCCTCGAAGAGGTGACCGCACGGAATTGAACTGAAGGGTGAGAGGAGCTTTTCGGGTTGACATGGATTTTGTCGTTCTCTATTCGTAGTGGCGTCGCGATCGTGAGCCCGCAGCAGCAGCCTGGTGAAACATGCGGGCTAGCGCTCCTATACAGAGGGTCTTGTGAGCGAGTTCAGCTCCTCGGACAGGCTGCTATGTCCTGAGGGCATTACCAAAAAGGGTGGCGCCAATGAACTGCCCAGCGTGTGATGGCCAGATGAACGAGAAGGAAGCCGGTGGCATCAAGGTGGACGTGTGTGATGGCTGCGGTGGCATTTGGTTTGACCAGTTCGAGTTGATGAAGGTCGATGAACCGCATGAATCTGCCGGCGAGTCGTTGCTGGAGATCGGCGCAGGCAAGTCTGCGGTGGTGCGACGCGACCAGCAGAGGGCGTGTCCGCGCTGTGATGGCATGCAGCTGCGACGCCACTTCTTTAGCGTCAAGAAGGACGTAGAGGTCGACGAATGCCCCGAGTGCGGAGGCATTTGGCTCGACGCCGGTGAGCTGGGTTCTATCCGTTCCCAGTTCGACAGCGATGAGGATCGAGAGAAAGCTGCGGACGAGTACTTCGAGGAGATCTTCGGTAGCCAGCTCGCTGCCATGCGGGAGGAGAGCGAGGAGCAAGCGCAGAAAGCCCGACGCATTGCCTGGGCCTTCCGCTTCATCTGCCCCAGCTACTACATTCCCGGAGAGCAGAAATGGGGGGCTTTCTGAACGCCTAGCCTGTATATCTCAACGGCGGTCGTCGCGACGCAGCGCTAGCCCGCATTTCTCAACGGTTTTCGTCGCGAGGGCGTGGGAAAGGGTGCGGGCGCAAGGCGCGCGCCGGGAGGGCTCCGCAGGCGTATTTGACAATACGTCGAGGAGCCCGAGCAAGCGCAACGCAGCGAACGCGCCCTTTGCCGCGCCCGCAGCAGCAAACCGTTGAGAT
>JBHHYG010000177.1:0-7546 GCA_046757445.1 Acidobacteriota bacterium | reverse complement strand
CGCGCGCCTTGCAGCCACAGGCCTGTCCACCCCCTCGCGACGACCGCCGTTGAGATATGCAGGCTAGCGGGGAGCGCGAGAGGCGCCGACTCTCGGAGCGATCATGTCGAGCTCCCAGTACCCTTCGTCCTCCGCCAGTGTGCGCAGGATCGGCAACGCCAGCGACACCTCGATGTCCAGCAGTACCGCCGCCACATGCTTGCACAGCCGGCCGGCGCGCGCTTCACGCTGGAAGTCCCGGCAACCGTGCAAGATACGCTGTGCCGTGGCGTCGATGACGACGTTGTAGGAACTCACGGCAGCAATGATCAGTTCCGGCGTGCCGACCTGAACCAGCACCTTGCCGGCGAGCTTGCTGGCTCGCTCCAACCTTCCTTTTTCTGTGCGCATGGCGAGCAATCGCTGCCGTTCCGCCTCCCTAGCCCGCATTGCTCATCGCCCTCCTGCTACGGGCACGAGAGGCCCTCGCCTCGAAGCGCGATGAGCAATGCGGGCTAGTCTGGACGGCATCTGGCCTTGGGCGATGCCTCATCGCGGCGCCCCGAAGCGGCGGTGGATTGCGATGAGGTCGGCGCACACCGCATGCCCAGTGGCACGACGCCCTGCCCCGGGACCACCGATACGCACCGATCCGAGCGCCTCGGTATCGAATACCAGCAAATTATCGGCGCCGCTCACCGCCGCCAGCGGGTCGTCAGCGTCCAGTGACTGTGGCTCGACACGTGCCCGCCAAGCCCCGCCCACCCGCACTACGCTCCCCACCAGGCGCCAGCTCTTGCCCGCTGCTCGCGCTGCCGCAACTTCTTCGCTGCTTATAGAGCTGATCCCGGTGCACTCGACATCGTTAAGCTCGATCTCGGCCCCCAGCACGCTGTTGGCCAGGATCACCAGCTTGGCAGCCGCATCCCAACCCTCTACGTCGCCCGTCGGGTCGGTCTCCGCATAGCCGGCCTGCTGCGCTGCGGCAAGTGCCTCGGCGTAGCTGCACCCTGACTCCATCTCGGTGAGGATGAAGTTACAGGTGCCATTGAGAATACCGCGCACCGACCGGATGCCGGCCGCCGCCAAGCCCGAGTCGCAAAGACTGATGACCGGAGTGCCGGAAAGAACCGTGCCTTCGAACCGCAGGGCAACTCGATGCTCCGCCGCCAACTGCTGAAGCTGCCGATAGGCGAGGGCGATGGGTCCCTTGTTGGTGGTGATGACGTGGCGAGAAGCCGCCAGTGCGGCGCGCACGTGGCTCAACCCCGGCTCTCCATCCTCCAGGTTGGTGGGCGTGACCTCGATGACGATATCTGCGCCCAGATCGGCGATCACTTCTGGTGTGCTCGCAGCCGACGTGGCACCCGGATGAGAGCTCAACGGCTTGCCGCCATCGGCCAAGGTCACCAACGTATCCGGGTCGAGGCCGCCGGCTTGCTGCACGCTACCAACCAACGGGTCGAGGACCGCGACGAGCCTGGCATCGCAACCGAGCGCGGCCAGCTCTTCTCTGGCATCGCGCAAGCGCTCCGCGACACCGCGACCGACGGTGCCGAAGCCGACCAACATCAGACGCCAGGTGCGCATCATGAAAAAAAGCCCAGATGATTCATCACGACAGCCTCCCGCGAAGTCTCAAGCTCCCCCGCGGGCCTCCGACGGTTTCGCCTTGTCGTGAATCTCACCTGGGCTGCATCCAACTTAGGCACCTACTCCGAAGGTGTCAACCACAATCCATCCTGCATACAACGATCGTTGATCATCAGTGGCTTTGTCTGTCACGAACACCGGCTTCGTCATCGTCCATCCCGAAGCCTAGCCCGCATTTCTCAACGGCGTCGCAGCTTGATCAAGCTGTAACCCTCGGGTGGCTGGAAGGTCGAGCTGTCGATAGGTCCTTGCTCAATCGCTTTGAGGTTGACAGTGGTCGTCCGGTCGCTGTCGACGACGATCTGCACCGGAAAGCCTGCGGGCAGCTCCATTTCGTCGATCTTTTCTTTCATCGCCATGATCAGCTCGCCGCTGGGAATGCCGCCGCCGAAGCGACTCAGCGCCGGATTGTTCAGTGCTTCCACCGAGGAAGAGAGATCCTCGATGACGCGGCGCAGATCAGCGTCGACATCTTCAGAAAACCAGATCGTCGCCTCGCCGCTAAAATCTTTCGCCTCGATTCGGAACTCGCGTGCGTTCCAAGGCCCGATCTGCTGCGTCGCCCCAGTGGGGACGAAGCGGGGCGGTTCCTCTGACAGTTTCTCTTGCAACTCTTTTTCGTCGGACTTCTTCAGCTTCCCGACAAGTCCTGCTGCCATCTTCATCGTCTGGGCGCCGATCTGGATGTACTGCTTCTGCTGGTGCATGACCATGGTCATGGCACCCTCGGGCCCACCGACCCAGATCATCGACATGCCTTGCTCTTGATCGATCCGCACGCGCTCGGGAGCCAGCCAGATTTTCGCCACTCTCGTCGGTCCCTCGCTCCTGACGATTTCCTGCTCCATGTAGGTGCCGCTGAGATCCTGCGATTCACCGGTAACTACCGGCACCACCGGTAGCATCAGGAGTGCCACCGTCCACAGGAGGCTGCGGCCTCCGCTCCTCGAAATGGCTCTTCCAGCAATCATGGGACGTTCTCCTGTACGAGGGTCGAGCGCTGGCATCAGCAGGCTTGGCGGCCGGGCCCGTTCCTCTCTTCGATGAGACGGCCGTGCGCGTGGTCGATCCTGTTCAGTCTATCCCACCGGCTGTAGTGGCCATAAGAGAGGGATGAGGAAGCTGGCCAGGATCCACAGCAGGATATTCAGCGGCAAGCCGACGCGGGTGAAGTCGAGGAACCGATAGCCACCGGGGCCATACACCAGGGTATTGGTCTGGTAGCCGATGGGGGTGGAGAAAGCTGCTGAGCCGGCGAAGGCGACGGCGATGGCGAAGGGACGGGGATCTACCCCCAGTGCAGCCGCAGCACTGAGCGCCAGCGGTAGCATCAGCACCGCCGCGGCGCTGTTCGACATCAACTCGGTGCATACCACGGTGAGAAGATAGATGCCCGATAACACGGCCACCGGACCCAGCACCCCGAGCTGTCCCACCACCCAGCCGGCCAGCATCGAGGCTGTACCGGTGACCTCCATGGCCTTGCCCAGGGCGATGGCGCCCCCTATCAGTACCAGAACCGAGAGGTTGATGGAATCGTACGCCTCACGCATGGAGATGCAGCGAGTGATCACCATCAGTGCGGCTGCTGCCAGGGCCAGCACCATCACCGAGCCGAGGCCAAAGCTTGCCAGCGTCACCAGGCCGACCACTAGAGCCAGGGCGATCGGTGCCTTGTCCTTGCGAACGAAAACCTCTTGCACCCCCTCGAGAGCGATGAACTCATCCGAGGTGGCCAGCCTGCGGATCTCTTCGGCGTCCCCCATGACCAGCATCACGTCTCCGACCCGCAGCCGGATATTGATGAGCTGCTCGCGCAGGTGAACGTTGTGGCGTTGCAACGCCATCACCGAGACACCGTAGTGCTGCCGGAACTGAACCTCGGTCAGAGTGCGCCCCACGAGGGAGGAGTTCGGGGTGATCACCACCTCGCCGAGAGCCATATCTTTAACGGCAAAGCGTGCCGCCTCGACCCGCAGCGCCGGCAACAGCTCGACGCCTTCCTTGTTGTACAGGTCGACCAGCTCGTTCACATCGCCCTTGAGCAGGAAAACGTCACCGGGCCCGATAACCACCTGCTCGAGCGGCGGCCACAGGACCTGCTCGCCCCGCAACACCTGCAGCAACCGCACCTCGGCATGGGTCTCGGAGAAGACCTCCTGCACCGTCTGGCCCACCAGCGGCGAATTTGCCAGCACCTGGATCTCGGTCATATATTCGCTGGCGCCCCGCTGGGCACCCTGCAGATAGGCGGTGACGCTGCCACGATCGGGCAACAGCCTGTGACCGAGCAAGAACATATAGGCCAGCCCCGCCGCTGCCAGCACCAGCCCCAGGCGGCTGATCTCGAACATACCAATGCCACGCAATCCCGCGTCCAGCATCAGCCCGTGCACCAGCAGGTTGGTGGAGGTGCCGATGAGAGTGCAGGTGCCGCCGAGGATCGAGGCGAACGACATCGGGATCAACAGCTTGGAGGGAGCCAGGTCGAACTCCCTGCTGAGCCCCAGCATGATCGGCAGGAACATGGCGACGATGGCGGTGTTGTTGATAAAGGCAGAGAAGGTCGCCATGGTCAGCATGACCAGCACCAAAAGGCGACGCTCGTCGCCGCGAGAGTAATGGATGATGCGGTTGCCGACGAAGGTGACGGCACCGGTGCGCAGCAGACCAGCAGAGACCACGAAGATGGCGCCGACGGTGATCAGCGCCGTGCTGGAAAAACCCGCCACCGCCTCTGACGGCTCGAGCACACCGGTGAGAACCAACACCACGGGGATGCACACGGCCACCAGATCGACCGGCCACAGTTCCCAGACCCATAGAACGAGGGCGGCGAGGATAACGGCCAGCACGATCCAGACAGCGAGGCTCATGGCATCGAAATCCTACTACGGTCCATCTCCCAGTCGGGGTTGCCGCGTTGGCCCGCGTAGAGGCCCAGCATTCCCTCTCGTCCCACAATGCTCATGGGGAGCAAGGGCGGCACCCTCTCAACACCCGCTCCAGAACTCTCTCCACCGAAACCGCTTGCTGATCCCAGGTGTAGCGCGACTCGGCCAAGCTCCGCGCCGCAACACCCATACGCCCTACCGCCGCCCGATCGGCGGCCAGCACGGCCAGAGATTCGGCCAGGGCCGCTGGCTCGCCCGCCGGGTAGAAGCGAGCGACGCCGCCGGGTAGCAGCTCGCGCAACTCCTCGAGATCGGCAGTGACCACCCCTAGGCCGGCGGCCAGGTATTCGAAGATCTTGATCGGCGACCAGAACCAGCCCAGCTCCAGCGCCCGGTGGGCCGAAGGAGTGAAAGGAGCCAGGCCGACGTCTGCCCCGGCCAGATAGGATGGCACCGTTTGGTGGGAAACCTCGCCGACGAACTCGATCGTGCCGCCGAGGCTGGCGGCGGCGGCGGCCCGGCGGGCGGCTGGCCAGCGCGGGCCACGGCCGATGCAGCTGATCTGCAGTGGCACTCCTTGCTGCGCGCAGATCGAAGCGGCGGCCACCAAATCTTCGGCCCCGTGCCAGCGACGAAAGCTACTGACGTAAACGCAGTGCAAGGGTCGGTCACTTGCCGGCACAAGAGAGGGCCGGAAGCGCTCGATATCGACGCCATTCACCACTACACAGGCTTGCTCCTGCACCTCGGGCGGCAACAGGTGGCGGGAGGTGGCGTAGAGTCCCCTCGCCCAGCGGAGCTGGCAGCGGCGCCAGCGGTCGATAGGGCGCAACAGGGTTAGTTGATCGAGGCGGTCGCGCCAGGAGCCCGGATAGGGTCGTGCCGGCGAGTTGATCTCGAGCACCGCCGGGATCCGCAGCGACTGAGCCGCCCAAAGAGCGCCGCCACCAAACGTGTAAAAGCGCTCCACCAAGACGTCGGGGTGCAGCTTGGCCGCCAGCCGCCGAACCGGCAGGGCGGCGGTCCACTCCAGCAGCCGTGCCGGCAGCCACCGTCGCAAAGGGTGGAGGAAAATGCCATCGAGATCTGTATCGGACCCCTGGGCTCGAGCTGACGCCGGTCCCGTTACCGGCGCAGCCAGATGCACCTCGTGGCCGCGGCGCGACAGCGCCCGGCAGAGCTCGAGCGCGTGCACGCTACCGCCGTGCGTGCCCGGCACCGGCGTTCCTGGAGCGGCGTAGAGGATCCTCAAGCGATGGCCGTTGGTGGGTGCTGGTAGATCAAACTGTGCCACTACCCGACCGTGGGTTCCGGCGTCCACCTCCCGGCGGTGCAGCGAGCAGCTACAGAATGGCTGCCCGCAGCCCATTGGGAATGGAGCGATTCTACCAACTGGGGTTCACACCTCCACCGCGCACCTTTTGCGACCGGCGCTACTCCCGCTACCCTGTACCGAGCTGGACCTGCACGCAGGCACTTGTCCGCGGTCGCTCTAGCCCGCATTTCTCATCACGGTTCGTCGCGCCCGCAGCAGGAGGGCGATGAGAAATGCGGGCCAGCGAGGAGAAAGTGATGCTCCACCAGCGAAACGCCAGGCCCATCTTTTTCATTCTCCTTATGGCGGCCACGTTGCCGCTGGTTGCCGACGCGGGCGACCAGCAGCCGAGCCGGCGTCTGTCCACCGCCGTCACCGAGCCGGACTGGGCGGCGGTGGGCAACGAGGCCGTCGGCTACCTGCAGCATTACATTCGCTTCGACACCAGCAACCCGCCAGGGAATGTCATCGCCGCTGGCCGCTTCCTCCAGGGCCTGCTGCAGGATGCCGACATCGACACCTCCTGGTTTCTCTCCGAGCCGGGCGTCACAGCCAACCTGATGGCGCGCCTGCCCGCCACCGGTAGGCCGGTGGGGAAACCGCTCCTGCTTCTGCACCACATGGATGTCGTGCCCGCCGACCGGAGCCGATGGCGGACCGACCCCTTCAGCGGCGAGATCGCCCGCGGCGCGGTGTGGGGGCGTGGCGCCATGGACATGAAGGGACTCGGCATCATCCACCTGATGACCATGCTGGAGCTCAAGCGCCAGGGCGTGCCGTTGGACCGCGATCTCCTCTTCCTCGCCGTTGCCGACGAGGAGGTCGGCGGCGAGCGTGGAGCCGGCTGGATGTTGAGCCACCGCCCAGACCTACTGGACGTCGAGTACGTCTTCGACGAGGGCGGCTTCGGTGCCGCCGACGTGCTCGCCCGAGGGCGGCTGGTGTTCAACGTCTCGGTGGTGGAAAAGAAGATCGTCTGGCTGCGGCTGACCGCCGAGGGCACCGCCGGCCACGGCTCTCAACCCGATGCCGCAAACCCCAACGACCACCTGGTGGCGGCGCTGCAACGAGTGCTGCAGCTGGCCCCCCTGGGCGCGGAGCCGCCGGTAGTGGAGGAGCTCCGCCGCCGCGTCGGTCCCCTGGCGGACAACAAGTTCACCCATGCGCTCACGCACACCACCACGGCGCTGACGACGTTGCGCGCTGGTGTCGGCGAGCCTCCCAAGGTCAACGTCATCCCGTCGCTGGCCACGGCGACGCTCGACAACCGTTTACTTCCCGGCCTACCGGCTGAGGAGTTTCTGGCCCGTGTGGCCCATGCGATGGAGGATGAGACCATCGCCCTGGAGGTGGAGTACGATTCCGGCGGCACGCCAGTCACCTCCTGGGACACCGAGTTGTTTCACGTCATCGAGTCCACACTCCAGCGCCACTACCCGGATGCTGTCGTCACCCCTTCACCGATCCCCTACGGCACCGATTCCAACAGCTTTCGTCTCCGCGGAGCCGGAGCCTACGGACTGAGCCCGGTGGTGGTGTCGCTGGAGGTGGTCTCCTCGATGCACGGCGACGCCGAGCACTTGCCGATCGAGTCCTTCCGACGCGGGGTGCAGATCTTCTACGAGATCGTGCGTGACTATGCTGGCCGGCACTAGCCCGCATTTCTCAACGGTTTGCGTCGCGAGGGGGTGGGAAAGGGCGCGGG
>JBHHYG010000176.1:0-7604 GCA_046757445.1 Acidobacteriota bacterium | reverse complement strand
GGCCCGAAGATGGGATGCGAAAATGGGCAGTTATTTCTGCGCTGGCCCTAAGTACTCCGTTCCATAACTACGCTGATGTTCGTGGCGAGCGCGATGGCGGCGAGGTGCCCGTTGTCCAGGCTCGACCGACAGGAAGGAGCCCGATGATCGAGATCGAGGGACTGATCAAGGCCTACGACGGCTTCAAGGCAGTGGATGATCTCTCGCTGCGGGTGGGGGCGGGAGAGATCCTCGGGCTGGTCGGCCCCAATGGCGCCGGCAAGACCACCACCCTACGTTGTTTGTCCGGCACCATTCCCGCCACCTCCGGACGTATCGTCATCTGTGGTTTCAACCTCGAGGACGATCCCATCGAGGCCCGGCGGCGGCTGGCCTACGTTCCCGACGAGCCCTATCTGTTCGACCACCTGACCGCCCTGGACCATATGGTCTTGTTCTCGAGGATCTACGGCGTCGCCGACGGCGCCCAGCGAGGCGTGCAGCTGCTAGAGGAACACGGCCTCGGCAACCAGAAGCGCTCCTTCCCCGGAGAGCTTTCCCGCGGCATGAAGCAGAAGCTGCTGATCTCCTGCGCCCTGCTGCACAGGCCACAGGCGCTGGTCTTCGACGAGCCCCTGACCGGCCTGGATCCGGCCTCCATACGCCGCACCAAACGGACGATCGTGGGTACGGCGCGGGAAGGCACTTCGGTCATTGTATCCTCCCACATGCTGCACCTGGTCGAGGAGATCTGCGACCGGGTGCTCATCGTCCAGCACGGCCGCAAGGTGCTCGAGGGGAAGCTCGACGAGATCCGCGCCGCGCTGCCCGGGCTGGGGGGCGACGCCGACCTGGAGGAGATCTTCTTGCGCGCCACCGGCGAGGACGAGCCGCGGTGAACTCCGCCCTTCTTTTCCTGCTGGTGCGCTCGCTACGGGGGCGCGTCGTTCGCTCGCTGCGTCTGTTCAAACAACCCAAGTACCTGGCCGGGATCCTCGGCTTCCTGCTGTGGATGCTGTTCTGGATGTCGGATCTGATCTTTCGCGTCTTCAGCGTGCAGGAGAAAGGCGGCCCGGTCGAGCTCCACACCGGGGGCAATCTGCTCGACAGGATCACCGGCCTGGGGGTTGATGGACTGGCCACCGTACATCTGCTGGTGGCCTTGGGGCTCGCCGCCGTCATCACCCTCTGGTGGCTGATCCCCTGGGGCAAAGTAGCTCTCAACTTGCGGGAGGCAGAGATTCACCTGTTGCTACCGACCCCCATCAAGCGCCGGCACCTGATCCAGTACGCCACCCTCAAGAGCCAGCCAGGGATCCTCTTCGGCTGCCTGATGATGAGCTTCTTCCTCGGCCCGGGGGGCGGCCTGGCGGGGCTGCACTGGTTCGTTGCCACGTGGATTTTCTTGACCACCTGGGATCTGCACGCCAAGGGTCGAGGCCTATGGGTGGCCAAGCTCAAGCAGCTCACGGCGACGCAAACGACGAGGCGGCGCCTCTGTTTGCTCGCCGTTGTCGTCGTCTTCTGGGCTCTCGTCGGCCAGGCCATTGCCGGGGCGATCCGCGCCTATCCGGTGGATCCGGGACAGGGAGCGTTCGAGTTCGTCAGGGAGGTGATTGTCACCCATGGGCCACGGGCGCGGCAGGGACTGCTGGGCACGGCGCTGACTCCCTTTCTCTGGCTCACGGCGCCCTTTTTCACAGCGGCGGCGGGCGACGGCGACCTGACAGCGGCGCTGCTCTCCCTCACCATGCCCCTGCTGATCCTTCTCGCCCACAACGAGTGGGTGGTGCGCTCGCGCACCAAGTTCGAGGAGGCTGCTCTCGCCCATGCGCGGCGCGAGCTAGTGAAAAAAGACAGCCGATCGCGCTTCTGGAAGATTGCCTCGCGCAAGCGGCGGCAGGTGCCTTTCCCTTTGCCTCCGAAAGGCGCCGCAGAAGTCGCCATCCTCTGGAAGAACCTGATACTGGTACGGCGCACCCGCCTATCCAGGACGGTGATGTGGGGGCTGACGGTCGTCGCCGTCGCCGGAGCGCTACCCGCGGTACTGGGCGCTCCTTTCTGGATCTTCGCCCTCCTCGAGATCGTGGGCATCGCCCTACTGGCCATCGTGCCGATGGTGGCGGGGCACCATTACCGCAACGACCTGCGCACCGACCTGCAGAATGTGGAGCTGTTGCGCTGCTGGCCGCTGCCCGGCTGGAGGCTCGTAGCCGCCGAGGTGCTGGCACCCGCGACCATCGCCACCATGGGTGCCGCCCTCGGGGCAGGGCTGATCCTGGCGGGGGATTGGGGTACCAGACTTCGCTCGTCGCAGGCGCTTTTCGACACCGGCGGGAAGGTGATCACCCTCACACGAGTTGCCGAGCTGATGGGAGTGTCGCAACCGCTGCTCGTGCCGCTGTTCCTGCTCGCGGCGCTATTCGTGATAGTCGCCGTCGCCACCCTGTCGGTGGCGCTGCAAAACATCGCCGTGTTGCTCTTCCCCGGTTGGCTCAGTCTGGGAGCGGAAAAGCAACCAGGTGCCGCCAGCTTCGGCCAGAACTTGCTGGTCTTCTCCGCCATGTCGATCGCCTTGCTGCTCGGCACCGTACCGGCGGCACTGCTCGTCGGCTCCATCCTGCTGGTGCAACTGTTCGTCCTTCACGTCGCGATATCGGTCTGGGAGCTTCCCCTCCTCGGGGCGATCGCCGCGACGCCCATCTTGGCGGTGGCGGCCCTGCTGGTACAGGCGGGCGGCAAGCTGTGGGACCGGCTCGATCCGTCGCTGGAGATCCTCAGCCGCGGTGCCTGACTAACCCGCATTTCTCAACGGATTCCTGCTGCGGGCGCGGCAAAGTTACAGCGCTTTCCGTCGGCAGCCTGACTTAGGGCCAGCGCTGCAGCTCTTCCGGAAGCACCTGGTTGAGACCCGGCCGGCCCTCCCGGTTTCCCAGCGTCCAGGCAGTCGCGTAGATGGTGCGAGCTACCTTTTCCATCTTCTGGTAGTCGATCTTGTCGGGGCTGTCCGAGGGCCGGTGGTAGTCAGCGTGCACGCCGTCGAAGAAAAAGGCGATGGGGATGCCCTTGTGGGCATAGTTGAAATGGTCACTGCGGAAGAAGAAACGGCTGGGCTCGTCGATGTCGTCGTAGCGGTGATTGATCCCGAGATCGAGGTAGGAGCGGTTCACCGCCTCGACGATCTCACCCAGCTCATCGCTCATCACCTTCGGACCGATGAGGTAGATCTCGTTCGGCCCGGTCAGGTCGCGATTGGCACGGCTGGTGTCTCCTTCCGCCTTGCTGCGGCCGATCATGTCGATATTGAGCTGGGCGACAATCTTGTCGAGCGGCACGGTCGGATGCTCGGTGAAATAGCGCGCTCCCCATAGCCCCACTTCCTCGCCACAGTGCCAGACGAACAGGATCGAGCGCTTGGGCCGGGGACCGTGGCTGAAGGCCTCGGCGATGGCCAGCACGGCGGTGGTGCCGGAGCCGTCGTCGTCGGCGCCATTGTAGATCGAATCACCGTTGACCGGGCTGCCGACCCCCACGTGGTCGTAGTGGGCACCGATGGCCACATACTCGCTCCTCAGCTCCGGCTCGCCGCCCTCGAGCAGGGCGACGACGTTCTGGGTGGTGACGGTGTCGGTGTCCACGGCAATGGAGATGTTCACCGTTTTGGCCGCATCGAGATCGAAAGACTCGCCGGGCTCGCGCGAGGCGACGCCGTTGAAGATCGCCGTGGCGTTCCTTTCCTCACCTTGGAACAGGGCGCTGACCATCGGCACCGAGGCAGTAATCGTCGGCACCTCCGCGTTGCCTTGATCCTCGAAGGCCACCACCCGCACAGAGCCGCGTTGCTGCGCACTCTCCAGGCTGCGCTGCCAGCGGGACAGTGTCTGGAAGGAAGGAACGACGATCACCCCGAGGGCGCCGTTCTTCACCGCATAGGCGAGCGGCTGGATCCAGTCTTCACCCCGCACCCCTGCCCTGATGTCGGCGAAGGTCACACCTTTCGGCAGGCCGCCGCCGGCGATCACCATGATCTTGCCGGCCACGTCGATGCCCTCGTAGGGGTCGATCTCCTTGGCCTTGATCACCCAGCCGTGGCCGACGTAGACGAGTGGCCCGCTGAGCTCGGCGACGGTCGGCGATGCCAGAAAACCGTCACCGTAAGCGAAGCTCTGACCGTTGATTTTCACCGTTGTGGCGGCGCTGTCCACACGGTGCCGCTCGAGCTCGATTTGCTGAAAGTAGCTGCCATCGTCGCCGGCCGGCCGCAGCCCCCAGCGCGACAGGTTGGTGGCCAGGAACTTGGCCACCGTATCGAGACCTCGGGACGGCGTTCTGCGGCCGCGCATCTCGTCAGAGGCGATAAAATAAAGATAATCTTTCAGCTGTGAGGCGGTGATGTAGTCGGCATTGCCGTGCCCGTCGCCCTCAAACGCCGTGATAGGCTGGCCGACGCCGACTGCGAAGGTGGCCGAAACTGACAGGGCGAGGACGATCACCAGTAACGGGATCAGACGATTCCTCTTGTTCATCTTTCCTCCACGATAACTTGCCCCGCCGACGAGGGGCGCCCCAGCGGGCTCCGTGCCATAATCCCCACCAAACCCATATTGAAACACACTTCCATGAGTGAGGAATCGTAGGTTGCCCACGACCCGCCTGGTACTTTTCGACATCGACGGCACCTTGTTGAGCACCGACGGTGCGGCACGACGTGCTTTCCGGGCGGCGCTGCTGGAACTGTTCGGCGTCGCCGGCCCCATCGACCGTCACTCCTTTTGTGGCAAGACCGACCCGCAGATCGTCGGCGAGCTGCTCACCGCCGCCGGGCTGCCCGCTAAAACCATCGCCGCCGGGCTGCCCGCCCTCTGGCAGAACTATCTCGAGCGGTTGCGTAAAGAGCTGCGCCACAGCACGCCACGCGTCTATGCCGGCGTGCACGCCATCCTCGAGCGCATCGACAGCGACAAGGGCCAACTCGTCCCCGGCCTCCTCACCGGCAACATCGAGGAGGGTGCACGGGCCAAGGTCGACGCCGCCGGCCTCGACTTTGGCCGTTTCCCGGTCGGGGCCTTCGGCAGCGATCACGCCGACCGGCACCAGCTGCCGGCGGTAGCCGTCGAGCGCGCCGCACAGCTGCTCGGTTACCGCTTCGAAGGCAAGGCGGTGATCATCGTCGGCGACACCCCGGCCGACATCAGCTGTGGGCGAAAGCTCGGCGTGCGCACGGTGGCGGTGGCCACCGGCACATTCAGCAAACGGCAGCTCGCCATCTGTCGTCCCGACTATCTGTTCGCCTCCCTCGAGGACCTAGAGGCGGTCTGGCAAGCCCTCACCACGGAGATGGTTACGGCCTGATCTCGGCGCGGAGACCAAAATGCAAGCCCTGATCCAGGACATTCGCTACGGGATCCGCATGCTGGCCAAGCGCCCAGCCTTCACCATCGTAGCTACGCTGTCGCTGGCTCTCGGAATCGGTGCCAACACCACGATCTTCACGATCATCAACGGGATTTTCCTGACCCCGATTCCCGTCGAGGATCCGTCAGCCTTGGCGATGGTCTTCACGACGGATAGCAGCACCGGCTCGGTTGCCGGCCTCGGCAACCTGCTGTCGATGTCGTTCCCGAACTACGAGGATTTCCGCGACCAGAACGACGTCTTCGAGAAGATGACCGCCGTGACATTCGGAGGCGCCATCCTCACGGGTGGCGATGAGCCGCAGCAAATCGCCGGTTTCCTGGTGACCCACGAATACTTCGACGTGCTCGGCCTGAAGCCGGCGATGGGCCGCTTCTTCCGGCCCGAGGAAGACGAGAACCCCGGCACCCACTTCGTCGCCGTGCTCAGCTACGGGCTGTGGCAGCGTCAGTTCGGATCGGACCCCGACATTGTCGGCCGCAAGATCACCCTCAACGGCATTCCTTTTACGGTCGTCGGGGTGGCCCCCGAGGGCTTCGCCGGCACCGTGCAGGGCTTCAACCCGGATCTGTTCTGGGCGCCCTTCATGACCTATCCCGAAATGCTGCCGGTGAACTTCCGCGATTGGCCAGAGAACCGGCGCGCCGGCCTGATGACAAGTGTGATCGGTCGGCTCAAGCCCCGTATGAGCCGCCGGGCCGCCGACGCCACCATCAAGACCATCGCCACACGGCTCGAGCAAGAGTACCCGGAGGTCAACAGCCACCGCAGCGCCGATGTGACGGAGTTTACCCAGTTCTTCAATCCACAGATCCAGAGGCAGCTGGGGGCAATGGGCGGCGTCCTGATGGGCATCGTGGGCCTGGTCCTTCTGATTGCTTGTGCCAACGTTGCCAACCTGCAGCTAGCCCGAGCCGCGACGCGGGAAAAGGAGATCGGCATCCGCCTGGCCTTGGGTGCCGGCCGGCATCGGCTGGTGCGCCAGCTTCTGACCGAGAGCATCCTGCTGGCGCTGTTCGGCGCCGCACTGGGGCTGGTGCTCGCCTTCTGGGCCCGCGACCTGATCGCCAACATTGCTCCGGGACTCCTCGGCGGCTTCTTGCAGTTCAACCTCGATATGCCACTCGATCACCGCGTCCTCGGCTTCACCATCGGCGTCGCGTTGCTCACCGGCATCCTGTTCGGCCTCGCGCCTGCCTTGCAGTCGTCGAACCCGCACCTCGCCAAGACGTTGCACGAGGGCGGACGCGGCGGCAGCCAAGGCGCGCGGCAGCAGTTGGTACGGAGCTCCCTGGTGGTCGGTGAGATCGCGCTGGCGCTGGTGGCGCTGATCTGCGCCGGCCTCTTCATGCGCAGTATGCAGGCAGCGCAGGAGCTGGATCCCGGTTTCGAGACCTACAGGCTCGCCACCCTCGGGCTGAACCCGACCGGCATCGGCTACGACCAGGGAAGGGCCGAGCAGCTCTATGTGGAGCTTCTCGAAGGGGCCGAGGCATTGGGCCGCGTAGAGTCGGCGGCGCTGGCATCGTCGCCCCCGCTCGGCTTCGGGGCGGCGCGCACTTTCATTCCCGAGGGCATTCCCGATGACGAGGGAATCTACACGGTGGTCACCACGGTCACGCCCGGCTATTTCAAGACCACCGGCATTCCGCTGCTGCGCGGCCGCGACTTCAACGACTTCGACGACGCCGAAACACGACACGTGGCGATCATCAACGAGGCCACGCAACAGCTTTTCTGGCCCGGTGAGGACCCAGTGGGGAAGCGCTTTCACTTCATCACCGAGGAGTTCGACATCGAGGTGGTCGGCGTGGCCAGCGACGTCGTCAGCCAGATCGGCCAGCCAGTTCAAGCCATTACCTACATTCCTGCCAAGCAACGTTTCCAAGGCTTCATGACGCTGCACGTGCGCACCGCGGGCGACCCGGAGCCGGTGCTGACGGAGGTCCAGAACCTCGTCCGCGAGATCGACCGCGACATGCCGATCAACAGTGCGGCGACGATCGAGCAGACGCTCGACGCCGCGTTGCAGCAACCGCGGGTCATCGCCGGGATGCTGGGCACCCTGGGTTTGCTGGGATTGGCCCTGGCGCTGGTCGGTACCTACGGCTTGATGTCGTACGCCGTCAACCAGCAGAGCCGCGAGATCGGTATCCGTATCGCTCTCGGCGCCGGCCACGCCGCGGTGATGATGCTGGTGATCAAGAAGG
>JBHHYG010000175.1:0-7649 GCA_046757445.1 Acidobacteriota bacterium | reverse complement strand
CCCAGGCCATCTCGAGATGGCCAGCCCCAGTCTCACAGTTGAGATATGCGGGCTATCCCTGGGCCTCTCCGCGCCCGCAGCAGGAAGGCGATGAGATATGCAGGCTAGGGTCGTCGGTCAGGGACCCGGTTGCCGGCGATCCATACCGACTGGATGCTGCGGGTGTTGGTGATCTCAGCCAGCGGGTCTCCGCCGAGGACGATGAAGTCGGCCCACTTGTCGGCCGCCAAGGTTCCCACATCGGGGAGTCCCAGACAGGCAGCGGCGTCGCCCGTCGCCGAGTTGAGCACCAGTGCGGGGTCGAGGCCGGCCTTGACCATCAACTCCAGCTCCAGGTGCTCGAAATATCCCTGGAAGCGCCTCGGAGGTCCGGTGTCGGTCCCCATGGCGATCTTGACGCCGGCGTCGGCAAGGATCTCGAGGTTCTGGGAAGCGATCTGCAGCGCTTGCTTGTAGCGTTGCGCGCTCGGGCTCTCCCGGATGCGCCGCATGCGCCCGGGGTCCTCGAGTTGCTCGAGCACGCCGGGGTCAGCCTCCTTCAGAAAGAACGGGTCGTCGAAGAAGTCGGGCACATCCTCGTAGACGAAGGTGGAGACCTCGCGCATCAAGGTGGGGCAGTAGCAGACGCCGTTTTCCTTCAGTAGGCTGATCAGCTCGTCGTCGACCAAGCGGTCCCTGACGCTATGTGCCACGAAGTCGACGCCAGCGCGCAACAGCTCCTTGGCGTCATCCAGGTAGAACAGGTGGGAGGCCACCTGCAGTCCCTTGCGGTGCGCCTCGTCGATGACCGCTCGGTAAACCTGCGGCGACATCTTGGCCGTGGTGCCGAGGTTGTCGTCGACCCGGATCTTGATGAAATCTACCAGCCTGTCGGCGTTATCGTCGACCAGGGCACGAGCCTCTTCCGGCGTATTGCCGGTGACCACCGGTCCGGCGACGTAGAGTCGCGCCCGATCGAGGTCTGGTGTCTCCTGACGGTCTCGCACTTCGATCGCCTCTGCCCCGTCGCCTCCGAGGCTGTTGACGGTGGTGATGCCGTAACGGGCATAGAGGCTGAGCTGCCGCAAGATGTTCGCCTCGGAGTAGTGGCCGCCCTCGAGCCCCAGGGTATCGCCGACGTGACCGTGGGCGTTGATGAGCCCGGGAATGAGGGTCGAGCCAGAGAGATCCACCCGCTCCGCCTCGGCGGGGATCTCGATGGAGCCGGCAGGGCCGATGGCCTCGATGCGGCCGTCGCGCACAACCATCACTGCTTCTTCGATGGGATCGGCCCCACTGCCATCGATGATCCTGCCACCGATGAAGGCCTCGAGTCGGGGCCCAGACGGGGCCTCGTCGGGCGAGGGGGCAACGCCCGCCTGGCAGCCTGCCAGGACCAGGGCAAGGACAGCGAGCACAGCGAACTGCGTCGAGCGCAACGCAGTCATCGCGCGCCATGGCGCCCGCGCAGCCGCGAGCCGTTGAGAAGTTCGGGCTAGCATGGCCTTCTCGATCTCCCGCCGCAAATCGTCCTCATCATAGCCGACACCACGAGTTTGGCGGCACGCCATCGTCGGCTGGCCAACGGCATCACCCTGCATGTCGGAAGGGTTCTCCACTCCAGCCCGCATTTCTCAACGCTTTGCTGCTGCGGGCGCGGGAAAGGGTGCGCTCGCTGCGTTGCGCTTGCTCGGGCACCTCGACGTATTGTCAAATACGCCTCCGGTGCCCTCCCAGCGCGCGCCTTGCGCCCACACCCTTTCCCACACCCTCGCGACGAAAACCGTTGAGAAATGCGGGCTAGGCTCGTTCCGTCAGACCGTGCACCTCGTGGATCGCCAGTGGCGCATCTGGATCCATCCGTAAGGTTGCGGATCGGTCGTGGGAATCCTCGGGTTCCGCTGTGGTTGGTCAGATGCTGCCGTCGGTGAGGGCTGGCTTGAGAATGCTTGAGCTTTCGTAGTGGGTAGGGTAACCTACCGATCGGTCGGTTCGTAGACGAGGAGGGTCCGATGATTGCCAGTACCGCCAGCGAGGCTTTGGAGTCCAGCGAGCCCAGGGTGCGCCTCGACCATGAGACGCGGCAGGGGCAGATCTACGCGGCAGCGGCGCGGATCTTTTGCGACAAAGGGTACGGGCAGGCCTCGATGAGCGACATCGCCGCGGCCATGGGCATGACCAAGGCGGGGATCTACCACCACATCGTCAGCAAAGACGAGCTCTTGTTCGGCATCATGTCCTACGGCATGGACCTGTTCGAGGAGATGGTTCTCGACAGGGTCAGCCAGATCCGCGACCCGGTCGAGAGACTACGCGCCGCCATCCGTGGCCACGTGCTCTTGGTCACTCGAGATCGCCCCAAAGAAGTCACCGTCGTTCTCAACGAGAGCCACACCCTCAAGGGCGAGTACCGCGAGCTGATCAACAAGCGCAAGCGGTGCTATATCCGCTTTCTCGAAGCAACCTTCAACGAGATGATCGACCAGGGGCTGACTCAATCGATCGATCCGCGAGTGGCGACCTTCGCGATGCTGGGAATGATCAACTGGATCTACCAGTGGTATCGGCCCGAAGGCCGTTTGAAGGATACCGAGCTTGCCGAATTTCTTACTGACTTATTCCTGCACGGCGTCTTGAGGAAGAGCAAAAGCAGCTGATTTCTAAGGACAAAGGTAGCCCAATGGTAGACAAGCAAGAAAACCGGGTAATGATCTTCGACACCACCCTGCGCGACGGCGAGCAGTCTCCAGGCGCCAGCATGAACATCAACGAGAAGCTCAAGGTGGCCCACGGCCTCGCGGAGCTCGGCGTCGACATCATCGAGGCGGGCTTCCCGATCGCCTCTCCAGGAGACTTCGAGGCGGTTTCGACCGTCGCCCGCCAGATCGAGGGGCCGATCATCGCCGGCCTGGCGCGCTGCAACCAGGAAGACATCGACCGCGCCTGGAACGCTGTCCGCCACGCTGCCCGTCGGCGCATCCACGTCTTTCTCGCCACCAGCGCCATCCACCGCGAGTACAAGCTGCGCATGGCCAAACAGGAGATCGTGCGGCGAGCGAGGGAATCGGTGGCGTATGCCCGTGACTACTGTGTGGACGTCGAGTTTTCGCCCGAAGATGCGTCGCGCACAGAGCCCGACTTTCTCGTCGAGGTGGTGGAGGAAGCCATCGACGCCGGCGCCACAACCGTCAATATTCCCGATACCGTCGGCTACGCGGTTCCCGAGCAGTTCGCCGGTCTCATCGAGCTTCTCCAGCGTCAGGTCAGCAATATCGACCGGGCGGTGATCAGCGTCCACTGCCACAACGACCTCGGGCTGGCGGTGGCCAACAGCCTCGCTGCCGCCATCGCCGGGGCCCGGCAGGTGGAGTGCACGATCAACGGTATCGGCGAGCGTGCCGGCAACTGCTCGCTGGAGGAGCTGGTGATGGCGATCAAGACGCGCGACGACTTCTTCGATCTGCACACCGCGATCAAGACGCCGCAGCTCTATCCCACCAGCCGCTTGCTGTCCAACATCACCGGCATGCAGGTTCAGCGCAACAAGGCGATCGTCGGTGAGAACGCTTTCGCCCACGAAGCCGGCATCCACCAACACGGCATGCTCATGCACCACTCGACCTACGAGATCATGCGTCCCGAGGACGTCGGCTTCAGCAAGAGCAATCTGGTGCTCGGCAAACATAGCGGCCGTCACGCCTTCCGCCAGCGTATCGAAGCGCTCGGCTATGATCTTGACGACGAGCAGCTGCGCAAGGTCTTTGCTGACTTCAAACGCCTGGCCGACCAGAAGAGAGAGATCTACGACGCTGACATCGAGGCGCTGATCGAGGGCCAGATCCAAGACGTGCCACGGCCTTGGAGCATCATCAGCTTCCAGGCCATGGCCGGGGCCGGCGTGCAGCAGATCGCCTCGGTGAAGCTACAGCACGCCGGAGGCCGCACGGTGCAGGAGGCATCGTGCGGCGATGGGCCCGTCGATGCTGTCTTCCGGGCCATCAAGCGCCTTACCGGCGTCGATGTGCGGCTGCGGGAGTACCAGGTTCGCAGCGTCACGGTGGGCAAGGACGCCCAGGGGGAAGCCAGCGTCGAGGCAGAGCACGAGGGAAGCTTGTATCGCAGTCGCGCAGTCAGCACGGACATCATCGCGGCAAGCGCCCAGGCCTACCTCAACGTCATCAACCGCGTCATCGCCAGGACGGAGACACAGGCCGCCTGGCAGCCGACTGCCACCATCGAGTCGACGACCGAGCACGCCGCCCCGGTCGGCTAGCCAGCCCGCAGGTGGAGACCGATGAGAAAGGCAGGCTAGCAGACTGCCGTTGAGATATGCAGGCTAGCGGTTCGATGGGGGAAAGTGGAGGCGCCCGGCCACGCACGTTGTTCGACAAGGTGTGGGACGGTCACCTGGTGCGGCACGAGACGCCACAGACACCGGCGATCCTTTATATAGATCTGCATCTGCTCCACGAGGTCACCTCGCCGCAGGCCTTCAGCCTGTTGCGGGAGCGGCGGCTGCCGGTGCGTCGTCCGGACCTGACCGTGGCGACCATGGATCATTCGACGCCGACGGTGCCGCCAGCCGCCGACGGTTCCTTCGCCTTCGCTGATGCCCAGGCAGAGGCGCAAGTGCGGCAGCTCGAGACCAACTGCCGGGAGTTCGGCATCCGGCTGCACGAGCTGGGCAGCGAGAACCAGGGCATCGTCCATATCATCGGCCCCGAGCTCGGTCTTACCCAGCCGGCCGAGACGATCGTCTGCGGCGACAGCCATACCAGCACCCATGGAGCTTTCGGGGCGCTGGCCTTCGGCATCGGCACCAGCGAGGTGGCCCATGTGCTCGCCAGCCAATGCCTGCTGCAGCGTAAGCCCCGCACAATGGCTATCCGCGTCGACGGGAGATTGCCTGGCGGCGTCTCGGCGAAGGACCTGATCCTGGCGATCATCGCCCGAATCGGCATCGGCGGCGCCACCGGGCACGTCATCGAGTACACCGGCTCGGCCGTGCAGGCGCTGACCATGGAAGAACGGATGACGGTCTGCAACATGTCGATCGAGGCCGGCGCCCGGGCTGGCATGATCGTTCCTGACGACACCACCTTCGAATACCTTGCCGGCCGTCCACAGGCCCCTCAGGGGAGAAAGTGGGAGCGCGCTCTCGCTGGCTGGCGCGATCTCGCCAGCGACGATGGAGCCGCCTACGACCGGCAGGTGACAGTGCGCGCTTCCGAGCTCGAGCCCATGGTAACCTACGGGACCAATCCCTCCATGGCCATCCCCGTTGGCGGCATGATTCCCGATCCCGGCGGTGATTTCTCGCACCAGCAGGCACTCCGCTATATGGGATTGCAGCCGGGGCAGCGGCTCATCGGCCAGCCGGTCGACGTCGTCTTCATCGGTAGCTGTACCAATTCGAGAATCTCCGACCTGCGCCTAGCCGCCAGCCTGTTGCGGGACCGAAGGATAGCCGAAGGAGTGACGATGCTGGTCGTTCCCGGCTCGCAGGCGGTAAGGAGGCAGGCGGAGGCGGAGGGTCTCGACAAGATCTTCGTCGAGGCGGGGGCCGAGTGGCGGCAAGCTGGCTGTTCCATGTGCATCGCCATGAACGGCGATCGTCTGGAGCCCGGTCAATACGCGGTCAGCACCAGTAACCGGAACTTCGAGGGACGGCAGGGGCCCGGCGGCCGTACGTTCCTCGCCAGCCCGCTGACCGCGGCCGCCAGCGCCATCTGCGGCAGCATCGCCGACGCCCGCCAGCTGCCGGGGGTGCAGGGAGGTAGCTGTTGACGGGTGTCAGCCCCCGAGGTCTTCTTTCAGTGCCCGCCAACAACCCGGACAACCAGCCATGCAACCGATTCGAGTCTTTGAGGCGCGTTATGTGACGTTGCCCAACCGCAACGTCGACACCGACCAGATCATTCCGGCTCGTTACTTGAAGGCCACCACCAAGAGCGGCCTCGGGGAGGGCTTGTTTGCCGACTGGCGGTATGACGATCAGGGTCACAAGCGCCCCGACTTCATCCTCAACCAGCCGCAGGCCGGGGGCGCCGAGGTATTGGTGGCTGGCGACAACTTCGGCTGCGGCTCCTCCCGAGAGCATGCCCCTTGGGCGCTGATCGAGAATGGCTTTCGCGCCGTCGTCAGCACCTCGATCGCCGACATTTTCAGCGCCAATGCATTGAAGAACGGCCTGTTGCCGGTGACGGTCGGGACGGAACTGCATCGTCGCCTCGTAGAGCAGGGTACCGGCAGGCTGACCATCGACCTCGAGCGCCAGACCATTGCCCTGGACGATGGCAGCAGCGATCGGTTTGCCATCGATCCATTCGCCAAGCACTGCCTGCTCGAGGGCGTCGACGAGCTCGGCTTCCTGCTGCAGCAGGCCGAGGCGATCGCCGGCTACGAGGCCGCAGCTCGATCGGCTGCGGCTTCCCCGGCGGCCCGCAGCGAGGATGTCGCCGGTTGAGCGATGCGCCGATGAAGAAGGACGCCGCTCCCTCCCCGAGCGCGCTGATCGCGGTGCTGGCGGGCGACGGCATCGGCCCGGAGGTCACCGAGCAGGCGGTACGGGTTCTTCGGCGGGTGGCCGAGCTGGGTGGCCACGACTTCGAGCTGCGCCAGGCCGCTGTCGGCGGCCAGGCGATCGACAGCTTCGGTGAGCCGCTGCCGGTCGAAACACTCGAGCTTTGCGACGAGGCCGAGGCCATCCTTCTCGGCGCCGTTGGCGGCCCGAAGTGGAGCGATCCGACCCTCAAAGCGCGGCCGGAGCAAGGCTTACTTCGGTTGCGCAAAGAGTTCGGCCTGTTCGCCAACCTTCGTCCCATCAAAGCACATCCGGCCTTGGTGGCCGCCTCGCCGCTCAAGGCCGAGTTGCTCGCGGGCGTCGATCTGATGATGGTACGCGAGCTCACCGGCGGCCTTTACTTCGGCGCTCGCAAGCGGGAGGCGGACACCGCCGTGGACACCTGTGTGTATACCGAGGGGGAGGTCGCGCGTACCGTCCGGGTGGCCTGCGAGCTGGCCCGGCACCGCCGCCGACGTCTCACCTCCATCGACAAAGCCAACGTGCTGGAGACCTCTCGTCTGTGGCGGGAGACGACGGAGCGTCTGGTGGCCGAGGAGTACCCCGACATCGAGCTCGAGCATCGTTACGTTGACGCAGCGGCGATGCAGCTGCTCCGTCAGCCCGGAGATTTCGACGTCATCGTCACCGGGAACCTGTTCGGCGACATCCTCTCCGACGAGGCCTCGGTGATTGCCGGCTCGCTCGGCATGCTGCCTTCGGCCTCCCTCGGGGAGGGGCGCAAGGGGCTCTACGAGCCGGTGCACGGATCGGCGCCCGACATCGCCGGACAGGGCACCGCCAACCCCTACGCTGCCATCCTCTGCGTCGCCCTGCTGCTGCGCCACTCTCTCGGGCTCGAGCAGGAGGCGGCGGCGGTCGAGGATGCTGTCGGCAAGGCGTTGGCCGGGGGCGTACTGACTGCGGATCTGGTGGCAGCCGGGCAACGGCCGGTCAGCACCGAGGAGGCCGGAGCCGCCGTGCTCGAGGTACTGGAAGGCTACTGAAGGCGCCCCTGGCTGGTCCCGTGGGAAGCTGCAGCGAGCCTGTCCTACCCGCATATCTCAACGGTTTGCTGCTGCGGGCGCGGCAAAGGGCGCGCTCGCTG